>JAMOMO010000334.1 GCA_027067035.1 Desulfobulbaceae bacterium | reverse complement strand
AATTTTTTATATAAAAAGGCGCTGAACAGGGAGAAGAGCATACCGGTTCCATGGGAGAGCAGATAGGATTCACCGAGCATGATAACCAGAAAAAAGATGGGAAAGGCCTGGCGCAGGGGGGTCAGGCTGTCTTTTATCCTGAATCCCATCAGCAGCTGACTGACAAAGATACCGGTAAGGCTGAAAAATCCCAACAGTCCAAAGAGGGATGTGCTGAGCAGATACTGGTTGTGGGGATTGACTGTATCCGGAAGACTGGGGGATTCCTGCTGGTTTATCTTATGGTACTCCTCCGGATAGTCCCCTGTTCCAACGCCGATAAGGATGTTGTCTCTGATCATCAGCAGGGTGTTCTTTGTGAACCATACCCTGAGTCCCACGGAGGTGATTTCGCAGAGCTTGTGATTCTGTATTTCTTTCAGGGCCATGTCAGCCCGGTTTTTGAAGGTGCTTGAACCCTGGTAAATACCAAATATGAGTACAGGGAGCAGAACAAGCCCCGTGATGAGTTTGACCTTGGATACTTTATAAAAATACTGAAAAAGTGCCACCGCAAGCAGGATAAAAAAAGTGACCTGGCCTGTACGGCCCGCTGTGATGAACATGTTACAGGAGAAGAAGAGTAACAGGATGGTCAGGGCCCATCGCTGCGTTTTCTGGATGGTGGCGGAAAAGAGCAGCTTCTGGAGGATAATATAGCATACAAGGGCCAGCATGGGGTTGTAGGAGACATGACTGGTTCCGACGGTTGTGAAAATCGATGACGGCGGCAGGGTGATAAACCCGAGCCAGACCAGATAGGCCTTGCTGGCCTTGAGAAAGATGGCTGCAGTAAAGGCTGCCATGTAGTGGTTTGTATGTTCCTTCCTGGCTATTCCGAGAAAGAGGGGAAAGAGCAGGAGCTTCCACTGTTTTCGTAAAATTTCCAGACCCCATTCCAGGTTATCTGTCCAGAGCAGCCCTGCCACATGGAGGAGTACATAGAGCAGAACCATGATGGTAACGGGGTTCCTGGCAATTTCGTGGAATTTTTCTTTGAAACCACCGGTGATAAGCCAGGAGAGGATAAGAAGAATGGCCAGAATCGAACCGGCTGATGTGGACAGAGGCAGCGCGAAGGCGAAGAGGATGAGAAGGGGTGACGCTGACTCGGAGACTTTTTGGCGGAATATGCTCATGGTTGCGGATAGTAGTGGTCTTTTAATTGGGCAGAGTGTCTTTCTGCTTAATCCTGGAACTGCATGTTGTACAGTGTTTCATATTCCCCTTCACGCTGCAGCAGATCGTCATGGGTTCCCTCTTCCACAATCATTCCGTCTTTTATGACGATGATCCTGTCAGCATTTTTTATGGTTGAAAGCCGATGGGCAATCACCAGAGTGGTACGATCCTTCATCAGGTTTTCCAGGGCTTTCTGAACTTCGCGTTCAGATTCGGTGTCAAGTGATGAGGTGGCCTCGTCAAGTACCAGAATGGGTGCATTTTTAAGAATTGCACGGGCAATTGAGAGCCTCTGCCTTTCGCCACCTGAGAGTTTGACACCGGATTCTCCGATTATGGTCTTAAAGCCGTCGGGAAGTTCTTCTATAAATTCCAGTGCGTGGGCCGCATCTGCAGCCTCTTTCATCTGGGCCTCTGTGCAGTCAGGAGAGCCGTAGGCAATGTTATTGGCAATGGTATCGTTAAAGAGGATGGTCTGCTGGG
>JAMOMO010000333.1 GCA_027067035.1 Desulfobulbaceae bacterium | reverse complement strand
GGCTCCATTAACCGCTTTCCCAAAAAAGAGATTCTCCTTATGGGTAAAGAGCGCATCAAGCTTGAGCGCAATGTTGGTGGAATCAAAAACATGCGTAACATCCCATCTGCGATTCTGGTGATTGATCCTCGAAATGAGTCCATCGCCATCAACGAAGCTCAGAAACTGAAAATCCCGGTTATCGCACTTGCTGATACCAACTGTGATCCCGATGGTATAGATTATATCATTCCCGGTAATGATGATGCCATCAGATCGATTCGTCTTATCTGCAGTCAGCTCGCTGAAAGCGTTCTGGCCGGACAGGCGGCACGTGATGGTGAAGATGCATCCGACGAAGCAATGCTTGCTGCAATGGCAGATACCGGTGCTGAGCAGGCACCTGAAGCTGATGCAGGAGAAGGTGCGGAAGCTGCTAATTAACCGCTGCGCCTGCTGTACAGGATGGTGTATAAAAACTCAGGGGCTGTGAAAGCCCCTTTGTCGTGTCTGCTGTTTCCAGTATTTGAAAAGCGGAGACAGTGCTGACCGGTTGTGGCAGATTTTATTATAGAAAACTATTGTTCAGTCGCTTTTGTAAACGTGTTTAATTTACTCAAGTCGTGAAAATTGGAGATATGTTGTGAAAATTACAAGTAAAATGGTTAAAGACCTGCGTGATAAGACCGCCGCGGGAATGATGGATTGCAAAAAGGCTCTCAGTGAGACTGATGGCGATATGGAAAAGGCTGTTGATCTCCTGCGTCAGAAAGGACTCGCGGTTGCTGCAAAACGTGCGGGACGTGCCACCAGTGAAGGTACCATCGAATGTTATATCCACGCAGGTGGAAAAATTGCCGCCATGGTTGAGCTCTCCTGTGAGAGTGACTTTGTCGCAAAAACCGATGGGTTTATCGAATTTGCCCGTGACCTTGCTCTGCATGTCGCCGCAGTGAATCCGGTTGCCATCACCCGTGAAGAGGTACCTGAAGAGATCATTGCCCGTGAGAAAGAGATTTACGTTCAGCAGGCGCTTGATTCAGGGAAACCAGAAAATATTGTTGAGAAAATGGTAACAGGGAAGATGGAGAAATTCCTCAAGGAAATCTGTCTTCTTGATCAGCCTTTTGTCAAAGATCCTGATTTCACTATTCAGGAACTCATCACTGATCTCATCGGAAAAATGGGAGAGTCTATCTCTGTTAAACGTTTTTCCCGTTTCCAGGTTGGTGCCTGAGAAGTGAATGTCCCTGCACCACTGCGGATCAGGCAGTGGTGCAATACTGATATCTTTTACAAAAAGGAGTTAGCATGGAACTGAAGTATAAGAGGATACTGCTTAAACTGAGTGGCGAAGCCCTCATGGGAGACGACTCTTTCGGTATCAATACTGATGTTCTGGGTGAAATTTCTGCAGAGATAAAAGATATTATTGATCTTGGTGTCGAGGTTGGAATCGTCATTGGTGCCGGAAATATTTTCCGCGGCGTCAAAGGCGCAAGCCAGGGCATGGATCGAACTGCCGCTGATAATATGGGAATGCTGGCCACAGTAATCAATTCCCTTGCCCTCCAGGATGCCCTTGAACGCGGTGGTGTTGTTACCAGAGTAATGTCTGCAATACCCATGCGTCTGGTTTGTGAACCCTATATTCGACGTCGTGCCACCCGTCACCTGGAAAAAGGTCGTGCTGTTATATTTGCAGCCGGTACAGGGAATCCGTATTTTACCACCGACTCGGCAGGGGTTCTCCGGGCACTGGAAATTGACGCCGATGTCATCATCAAGGCAACCAAGGTTGACGGTGTTTATGACAAGGATCCGGTGATACATGACGATGCCGTGAAGTATGACGTCCTCTCGTACGATGATGTTCTTTCCAAAAACCTGCGGGTAATGGATGCCGCAGGGATTGCCCTTGCCAAAGAGGACAGTAAACCGATTCTCGTTTTGAATATGACCAAATCCGGCAGTATTCGCCGGGCAGTATGTGGTGAGGAGATCGGAAGTCTTATCGGCAGGTGATCAGAAGCTAATTTCCACAAATAAAAGCAGTAATTGATCAGGAGAAGCAGGCATGAGTGAAGTGATTGTTGAAATGGCAGATAAGATGGCTAAAAGTGTGGAAACCTTTAAGAATGAGCTTTCGAAGGTGCGAACCGGCAGGGCCTCCATTTCCCTTCTCGATGGTATCTCCGTTGACGCATACGGCAGCCTCATGCCCATGAATCAGGTCGCCACAATGACCATTCCGGAAAGCCGCATGATAGCCATACAGCCCTGGGACCCGCAGATGGTTCCGGCAATCGAAAAGGCCATCCTGAAATCCAATCTGGGACTTGCCCCGGCAAATGACGGCAAGGTTATTCGTCTGACCATTCCACAGCTTACCGAAGAGCGCCGTAAAGAGCTGGTGAAACAGGTGAGAAAAGTAGCCGAAGAGTTCCGGGTTGCCATCCGCAATGTGCGTCGTGAGGCCATAGACACCCTGAAACAGCAGAAAAAAGATAAGGAGATATCTGAGGATGATCTTTTCAGGCTTCAGGATGAGGCCCAGAAAGAGACAGATATCTATGTGAAACAGATCGATGAGGTGACAGAGCATAAAGAGAAGGAAATGATGGAGATCTAAGGTCTTCAAAGGAAAAATATCCTCCGTCTCTTTCTGTCTGCTCCCGGGTCATTGTCGGCTTCTTTCCCGTTGTGACCCTCGCTTCTTTTTTTCCTCGTGGTATTTATGAGCTGTATATTATGTCTGTAGCACACTCCCTTGATCCTCAATGTATTCCGCGTCATGTTGCCATTATCATGGATGGTAATGGCCGATGGGCAAAACGTCAGCACAAACCGCGGCTCTACGGCCATAAGGTGGGTGTTGATTCTGTGCAGGAAATTGTGGAATGTGCAACGGAACTGGGGGTAGAGGTCCTGACACTCTATGCTTTTTCAACGGAAAACTGGAAACGTCCTGCCGACGAAGTCGGGGGACTCATGGGCCTTTTGAAGAACTATCTTCAAAAAGAGCTCAACAGAATGCTGAAAAACAATATCCGCCTCACATGTATCGGGAATATTGAGAAATTACCGTCAGATGTCCGTGAGGTCCTTGAAAAAACCATGGCTGAAACAGCAAAGAACAGCAAGCTTACCCTCAATCTTGCACTCAGCTATGGCGGGCGCAGTGAGATGGTTCATGCTATCCGGAATATTGCAGAAGAGGCCCGTGCGGGAAAGCTGGCCACTGAGGATATCGATGAAAAGCTCATTGATTCCCATCTCTATACCGCCGGTCTGCCTGATCCGGATCTTCTGATTCGCACCGGTGGTGAGGCCCGGCTTTCCAATTTTCTACTCTGGCAGGCCTCCTATGCTGAAATATATTTTACTGATATGATGTGGCCTGAGTTTCGGGAAGCTGCATTTATTCAGGCTGTTAAGGAATATCAGGGTCGGGAACGACGTTTTGGTCAAACCAGTGACCAGGTAAAGAGTGGGTGATTTATGAATCGACTGCTTCCGGGTATTGCTCTTGCTTTGTGTTGGCTGCTGCTCCTGTTGAAAGGGTCGATTGCTCTTTTTGCTCTGGTTCTCATCGCAGGACTCGCCACAGGGGCCTATGAATATGCGAGAATGGCTTTTTTTTCAGAGTCATTTCTCCAGCCGCTCTTCTTTGCCTTTCTTGCCCTCCTTCCTCTCCTGTTTGTCTTTTTCGTTCCACAGCTTGGTGTTGGAGCCGGGCTTCTTTCTGCTTTTCTGCTCCTCTCCTTCTGGACCCTGGCAACGTATCGAGAGGGTTTTGACAGTTATGCGTTTTTCGGTCGCTGCAGCCTTGGTCTGCTCTGGGTAGGGTTTCTTGGTGCGCACCTGATGCTGCTTCGCGAACTCCCTCAGGGGAATGCCTGGCTCCTGATTCTCACCGGCATAACAGCCGGCTCCGATTCAGGTGCCTATTACAGCGGCAAGGCCTTCGGCCGCCACAAGCTCAGTCCGCTCATCAGTCCCAATAAAACCATTGAAGGGGCCGTGGGCGGAATAGTTGCCGGAATTCTTACAGCCTCCCTTCTTGCATTGCTGCTTCTGCCTGCTGTTCCCTGGTCTTTTTTAACCATAGCCGCGCTCTTTCTTGCCGTTGCAGGAATCTGCGGGGATCTTGTGGAATCAGTGGTCAAGCGCGCCACAGGAACAAAAGATTCCGGGACAATACTTGGCGGGCATGGCGGTATTCTGGATCGCGCCGATTCCATCCTCTTTGCAGGGCCGCTCCTCTACTATTCTCTGCTGCTCTTCCCCGGTTGATATGAAAACGCTTTCCATTCTCGGATCCACCGGATCCATAGGCTGTAATGTTCTTGACGTGGTGCGCAGTTTTCCTGATCTGTACAGGATCAGCGGGCTCTCTGCAGGCCGCAACGTAAAAAAACTCTGCGAACAGGTTTCTGAATTTGGGCCGGAACTGATCTCGGTTATGGACAGGGAGACTGCAGCAGAGCTTCGGGCCGTTCTTCCTGCAAAGTATAAGGATCGTGTCCGCCATGGTATTGAGGGCAGTGAAGAGGTGGCGGCTCTTCCTTCCGCGGATATGACCATATCGGCCATTGTCGGGGCGGCCGGACTGCTGCCGACCCTTGCCGCAATTGATGCCGGAAAGGATATAGGCCTTGCCAACAAAGAGACTCTGGTCATGGCAGGCAGGCTTGTCATGGATCGATGTCGCCGCCAAAAAGTAAAGCTGCTTCCCGTGGATTCTGAGCACAGCGCTATTTTTCAGGCACTGGATGCCGGGCACCGTGATGATCTGTCAAAGATTATACTCACCGCATCCGGCGGACCATTCCGTGAAAAAACGCTGCAGGAACTCCACTCCGTTACTCCTGAACAGGCACTTGCCCATCCGAACTGGAGCATGGGGCGTAAAATCTCCATTGATTCCGCATCTCTTATGAATAAGGGACTGGAAGTAATTGAGGCAAAATGGCTTTTTGATGTCTCGGTGGACGAGATTCAGGTTGTGGTACACCCACAGTCCATTGTCCATTCCCTCGTTGAGTTCCAGGATGGTTCGGTCATAGCCCAGCTCGGCATACCAGATATGCGTATTCCCATCGCCTACGCACTGTCCTATCCAAGGCGGCTACCCATGTCCCTTCCCGGGCTGAACCTTGCTGACTGTGCCAGTCTTGAATTTCATGATCCGGATTTTAATCGCTTCCCGGCCCTGCAACTGGCCTTTTCCGCGATTGAGCAGGGAGGCGTGCTCCCTGCTGTTTTAAATGCCGCCAATGAGATTGCGGTGGCAGCTTTTCTCGAGGGGAAGATTCCTTTCCTTGAAATTGCCGCAACAGTGGCTAAAGTTATGGAGCGGGTACAGGATGGCAGTGAAGAGAGTGTCACCGACATCCTGAATGCAGATCAGCAGGCACGTCGCACTGCAACCGCCGTTATTGAAGGCTAGTTTTATATACTGATAATCCGTTACAAGGGTGTGTATACTGTTTTATCGTTTATTGTCTGTCTGGGCATTCTTATCTTTGTCCATGAGCTGGGCCATTTTCTTTTTGCCAAACTGTTCAAGGTGAGGGTCCTGAAGTTTTCACTCGGTTTTGGTCCGAGAGTTCTCAGTAAAACCGTGGGGGAAACTGAGTATCAGCTCAGCGCTCTGCCTCTTGGCGGCTATGTGAAGATGTTTGGGGAAAACCCGGATGAACAGCAAATTGCTGAAGTGGACCGAGAAGCATCGTTTGCCCACAAGACGGTGTGGCAGCGCTTCCTGATAGTTCTTGCCGGTCCGGTTTTCAATCTTCTTTTCTGTGTGGTCCTCTTCTTTTTTGTTTTTCTGATCATGGGACTGCCTGATTCCCGTGACACCACAAAGATCGGTGGTGTCACCGCAGACTCCCCGGCAGCCATTGCCGGAATCCAACCAGGAGATACCATTCTGACCATTAACGGTCAGGCAACTGAGCAGTGGCTGGATGTCCTTAACCTGGTGAAGGATTCACAGGGCAAAGAACTCAGTTTTCTGCTTGTCCGTGGTAATGATGAGGTGGCTCTGAAGGTGACCCCGGCCATTCTTCCCGTGAAAAATATTTTCGGTGAAGAGGTGGAGAAACGCTATATGATCGGCATTGTCAGGGCAGAGGAACTCTACTATTCTCCCACGGGA
Organism: Desulfobulbaceae bacterium; assembly: GCA_027067035.1. Classification (GTDB taxonomy): domain Bacteria; phylum Desulfobacterota; class Desulfobulbia; order Desulfobulbales; family Desulfocapsaceae; genus Desulfocapsa. Next base: position 2,300 of record JAMOMO010000333.1, on the reverse strand, counting down.
ATCAGCGGGGCCCTGCAGGCTGCACTTGCGCAGACCTGGATGTATATAAGCCTCACTGTGCTCGGCTTTGTGAAACTCGTTCAGCAGGTGGTTCCTGTTTCCGAACTTGGCGGTCCCATCCTGATTGCCCAGATTGCGGGGCAGCAGATGCAGGCAGGATGGGTAAATTTTGTCTTTTTCATGGGGCTGCTCAGCGTCAATCTCGGAGTGTTGAACCTCCTTCCCATCCCGGTGCTTGATGGGGGCCATCTGATGTTTTTGAGTTTTGAGGCTGTTCGCCGTAAACCCATGAGTGAGAAGATGCAGATTTATGCGCAGCAGGTTGGGATGGCCTTTCTTGGTGTAGCGATGATCTTTGTTTTTTATAATGATCTTGCCAGAATTTTCGGATCGTGATTGCTGTGCACCCCCTGATCCTTGCACTGGATACGGCCTCGTCCTGCAGTTCCGTGTCACTCAGCCGTGGCGGTGTGGAAGATGGTGAGCTGCTGGCTGAATTCAGACTAAACAGCAGGGTGACCCATTCCAGACGTCTGCTCAGTGGAGTTGAGTGGATTCTCAAAGAAAACCAGCTTTCATTTGGGGATCTGGATGCTTTTGCTGTGGGGCTTGGACCGGGATCATTTACCGGTCTGCGCATTGCCATGGCCACTGTGAAGGGGCTGGCCGCGGCAAGTGAAAAACCGTTGCTTGGAGTTTCAACCCTTGATGCCTTGGCGTTTCACTGTTCCGGGGACAGGCCGCTCTGTGTCCTGCTCGATGCCAGGAAAAAAGAGGTTTACAGGCGCTGGTACTCCTCAGATGCCGCTGGTCGTTATCACCCCGACGGAGATATAGGGGCACTGAGCCCGGAAGATCTGCTTGCCGAGGTCCGCCAGCCTGTTCTCATGGCTGGTGACGGCTTGTTGACCTATGGTGAGTATTTAACACAAGAGCTTGGAGAGAAGCTGCGATGTGCACCGCTGTCCCTCCATTATCCATCTGCTGCAGCCATTGCTTTTCTTTGCTGTGAGGAATTTCGCCGCGGAAACAGCCTGGATACGGCTTCAGCTGCTCCCTTGTACGTGCGGGCATCCGATGCTGAGCTGAATCTCAGGAATAAAGAAGAGCAGGCGAGTCATACAAAGTGATCTAAGGCTATGATTTTACGAAGACGGACACGAACAATTCATGTGGGTCAGGTTCCAGTGGGCGGAACAAGCCCCATTGCCGTACAGTCCATGACCAATACCGATACCCGGGATGTGGCGGCAACAGTTGCCCAGATAGCCGCTTTGCAGGATGCGGGGTGTGAAATCGTCCGGGTGGCAGTACTGGACATGGAAGCAGCTGAGGCCATCCGTGCCATCCGGGAGAAGATTGTTATTCCTCTCATCGCCGATATCCATTTTGATTCAAGACTTGCGGTTGCAGCCATGGAAAACGGTGCCCAGGGCATCAGGATCAATCCCGGAAATCTTGGAGGACCTGAAAAGCTTGCCCGGGTGGTGGATGCCGCCAGGACCCATCATGTTCCCATCAGGGTCGGGGTGAACAGCGGATCCATTGAAAAAGATCTTCTCCGGGAACACGGCTATCCCACGGAGGAAAATCCCACCGCTCTCATTGAGAGTGCCATGAGAAATGTGCGCCTGCTGGAAGAACTCGGTTTTGAAGAAATCAAGATATCCATCAAGTCCTCAGATACCCTCACCGCAATAAGTGGCTACCAGCAACTCTCTAAGCTTACCGACTACCCCCTTCACCTGGGTGTCACTGAGGCTGGTGGCCTGATAGCCGGCACAGTCAAATCCAGTGTGGCACTTGGAATCCTGCTGCATCAGGGCATAGGCGATACATTTCGTATTTCCCTCACCCGTGATCCGGTGGAGGAGATTCGGGTCTGCTTTGAACTGCTGCGCTCACTGAAGATCAGAGAGAGGGGGCCGGAACTGATCTCCTGCCCGACCTGCGGGCGTACCCAGATTGATCTCTTCTCCATTGCCGAAGAGGTGGAACGCCATGTGCAGAAGATGGAAAAACCGATTAAAGTTGCCGTTATGGGCTGTGTGGTCAATGGTCCCGGTGAAGCCAAAGAGGCCGATATCGGCCTTGCCGGAGGAAATGGTGTGGGAATAATCTTTAAAAAAGGCAAACTGTATAAAAAAGTTAAAGAAGAAGAGCTCCTTGACGCGTTCCTCGATGAGTTAAAGAAGATGGAGCAGATTTAAATAAAAGGCAAAAAGAAATGAGATATTCACAATCACTGATTCCAACACTGAAAGAAAATCCGGCAGAGGCCGAGGTGGCCAGCCATCGGC
>JAMOMO010000332.1 GCA_027067035.1 Desulfobulbaceae bacterium | reverse complement strand
CCGGTTGCGAGACCGTTTCCGCCACCATCGACCACCTTGTTTCCGAAGGAAAAAGTGTTGGTCTGGTAATTGTCCGTCTCTTCAGACCATTTGACTGCAAGGCAATGGTTAATGCTCTTCCTTCCACCGTTGAGCGCATCACTGTCATGGACAGGACAAAAGAGCCCGGTTCCGCCGGCGAGCCTCTTTACCTTGACGTTCGTGCCGCAGTTGGTGAGGCCACCGAATCAAATACCTCCGCCTACCAGCCCGTTATCCTTTCCGGACGTTATGGACTCGGTTCAGCAGAGTTTACACCTGCAATGGTAAAAGCCATCTATGACAACATGGAAGGCATGGCTCCCAAAAATCATTTCTGTGTAGGACCCAATGATGATGTTGCCGGAACCAGCCTTGACTATGATGCAGACTACTCCATCGAAGGTGATGATGTATATCGTGCCATGTTCTACGGTCTGGGCTCCGACGGTACCGTTGGTGCCAACAAGAACACCATTAAGATCATCGGAACCGAGACCGATAACTCCGCCCAGGGTTATTTTGTGTATGACTCCAAGAAATCCGGTTCCATCACAACCTCTCATCTGAGATTCGGCAAGAACCAGGTTGTTGCTCCATACCTTATTAATAAGGCCAACTTCATCGCATGTCATAACTTCACCTTCCTTGATCAGTACGACATGCTGCGCAACCTTGAAGAAGGCGGAACCTTCCTTCTCACCACCAGCTTCAATGCCAAGCAGATCTGGAAAGAGCTGCCACGCAACGTTCAGAGAGATCTGATCAACAAAAAAGCTAAATTTTATATCATTGATGCCCTCTCCCTTGGCCAGGCCCTGGGCCTTGGCGCCCGCATCAACATGATCATGCAGACCGCCTTCTTCCTCATCTCCGGAATCATCACCGAGAAAGAGGCCATCACCGCCATTAAAAATGCCATCAAGAAGACCTATGGCAAGAAGGGTGACAAGGTTGTCAACATGAACTACGACGCCGTTGATGCCGCAGTGAAGAACATCGTCAAAGTGAAACTCGGCAAGACTGTTAACGGTCACGAGATGCCTCCCACCGTTCCCGAGTCCGCGCCTGACTTTGTGAAGAATGTTACCGCCAAAATGATTGAAGGCAAAGGTGACCAGGTCAAGGTTTCCGAGATGCCAAACGACGGTACCTGGCCCACCGGCACCACCCAGTATGAGAAACGGAACATCGGTGTTCACGTACCTGAGTGGCTTGAAGATAACTGCATCCAGTGTGGTCAGTGCTCGCTTGTCTGTCCCCACGCTGCAATCCGGATGAAAGTCGGCAAAATGGTCAAGGCTCCAAAGAGCTTTAAAACCATCCCTGCCGTTGGAAAGGCCTTCAAGGGTTCCAAGTTTGCCATCCAGGTATTTACTGAGGATTGCTGCTCATGTACCCAGTGTGTGGATGTCTGTCCCGGTAAAAAGGGCAACAAGGCCCTCCAGATGGTTCCCAACAGCGAGAAAATTCGCACAACTCAGGCCAAGAACGTTGAATACTTCCTCGGTCTTCCCGAAGCTGCACCGGGCGATGTCAACCCTGCCACCATCAAAGGAAGCCAGCTGCTTCGGCCGCTGTTTGAGTTCTCCGGCGCCTGTGCCGGTTGCGGTGAGACCCCGTACATCAAGCTTGTCACCCAGATGTTTGGCGACAGAATGCTGATTGCCAATGCAACAGGCTGTTCCTCCATTTACGGTGGTAACCTGCCGACCACTCCATACTGCAAACGTGAGGACGGACGCGGACCCGCATGGGCCAACTCCCTCTTTGAGGACAATGCAGAGTTTGGTCTTGGTATGCGTGCCTCTGTCTCCAAGCTTGCCGCCCAGGCAATAGAGCTCCTTGACAAGGCCATTGCAGAAAAACTCATCACCAAGAAAATGGCCTCTGATATCACAAAGGCTGCTCAGAAGAGCCAGGCCGATATCGAAGCACAGCGTGATCGTGTTGCCAAGCTCAAAGCAAAACTGGAAGGCTCCGACAATGTCATTGCCAAACGCCTTCTGGGCTGCGCTGACTACCTGGTGAAGAAATCAGTATGGATCTTCGGTGGTGACGGCTGGGCATATGATATCGGATACGGCGGACTTGATCACGTACTCGCCTCCGGTGAGAATGTGAACGTCATGATCCTTGACACCGAGGTTTACTCCAACACCGGTGGTCAGATGTCCAAATCCACACCTCGTGCAGCCACTGCACAGTTTGCTGCGGGCGGGAAGAAGATGCCGAAAAAAGATATCGGCATGATCTTCTCCACCTACGGTAATGTTTATGTGGCCAAGATCTCCATGGGTGCCAATCCCAGCCAGGTGGCAAAGGCCATTGCTGAGGCCGAGGCATATGACGGACCATCGCTCATCATCGCCTACTCACACTGCATCAACCATGGTATCAACATGACCAAGGGTCTGCATCAGCAGAAGAAGGCAGTTGCATGTGGTCACTGGCCCCTGTATCGCTACAACCCGGATCTCGAGGCAGCCGGCAAGAATCCTCTTTCCATTGACTCCAAAGAGCCCACAATGAGCTTTGAAGAGTATGCAATGGGTGAGAATCGCTACCGTATGCTGAAGATGATGAACCCCGAGCATGCTGAAGAGCTTATGGAACAGTCTCAGAAAGACGTCACCAAGAGCTGGAAGTTCCTTCAGGCACGGGCTGCATCGCTTGATCCTGAGAGCTAAAACCTTTCCCCGCGGGCTGACCCGTTTTCACGGATCAGCCCGCAGGTGTTCGACTCTTTCTGCAATTTTTCCTGCATGCAATGCCGGAAAAAGGTGAGCACAAAAAAAGGGCCCTGGAAGAATTCTTCCAGGGCCCTTTTTTTGTGCTCTGCCCGGGCCCTTTATCGGGGCCTCATGTTCCCGGCTCTTTACAGTTCAGGATCAACCTCTTCACCACGGGCCTTCTTGATCTCTTTATAGTCGTTAATTGACTTAGTAACGGAATCGTCCTGACGCTGTTTGATCTGAGCCACCTTCGCCTGAATCTTATCCTCGCGAATGGACAGCCCCTCGGCACCAAACAGGGCATTTGCAAGATACTTGAAGGAAAAGAGCATCAGCTCAACGTCATCCGTCTTAAGCTTTTCAATGGTCTCATCGTCAATGATATAGGTATCAAGGAAAGAACTTTCAAGGACGAACCGGCGGAAATGATCCAGATCCGTTGAAGCCATGAAGAACATACGCTTGGCCTGCTCGGAAAGGGCAGCCTGATGGCCATAGGACTTTCGACGCATCACCAGCCGCAGCCAGTCCTTGTTCATCTCGTCACGTACATCCACGCCCTGATCGGCACGCCACTCGGCAACCGTCCACTCCTTATCCTCCAGAAAGCCTTTGCAGTGATCTTCCTTCACAATAAAGAAGAACTTCTCCTCATCCTTATGGTCAGCACCGGCTCCCATGGCACCCTGGCCCTCATGAAAATCGGCCATTCCCACAGGATAATATCGACAGGCAGAGGGACGATCGGTGTAGACCGTACATCCGTCAGGAGTCACAAATGGACATTTATTATCATCCTCACGGAGCTTCAGGGCAACACCCGGCATATCAGTCTGCTCCAGATAAACGGGAGTTGTGTACTTCTCCAGAAATTCATGGGCCGGGATCTCGAGGCGTTTTTTCAGCATCAAAATATCGTAGGGCGTAAGGATGATTTTGATTCCCCCGCAACAGGCAGTAAAACATTCCACTCCCGGGTGACAACGAAACTTGATTTTTGAATCCATCGTCAATTTCTGGGGAAGAATGTTGGAAGGGTTCAGACCCTTGCCAAACAATGTTTTTTCCTTTCCTGACATATCCTGCTCACTCATTGAAACACCTTTTATTCAATAGTTATTATAATTATATATCGTTATATCTCTTCACCTGAATCCGTGACGAAAACGTGGCGATGGACAGCATGGTATACTGATTTCAGCAGCTTTTCCACAAACCAAAGGGCTGAATAACGCTCACCGGCATTGTGCAATGCAAATGAGTCAGGCTCCATCCCCATCGAACGCCAGCGAATTCCGGTCCTGATAGAGAAACGTTTTACTCTCCGATGAATCATACATAGTAAACACATAGCAGGTCGGTGTCAAACCTATTTCCCACAAGGATTCCCGCATTTCAGATTCTCCTTAACTTTTAATCAATTTTGTTGCGGTTTGCCTCAATTATACGTATAGTCTGTTTCCACTATTTAATTATTTCCTTCTTAACTCTGGATATATTGTATGAAATTATTTGTCCGTCCCGTTGACTTTTCCATGGTTCATACTCTGGTATACCATCTTCCAGAAGGTCCCACACTCACTCTGCAGCCAGAGATCATGGAGTTTCTTGAGCTTGAAATGAATATCGGCCATGTCTGTGACACATCAGACATTGATGGTGTGGTTCACTTCTTTCCCAAAGGAAATGCCTGATACCCTCCAGGGAGTTCCCATCCCATGACAGGGCCTTCTGTTCCCGTGTCCGACGGACATGTCCATACCAGATACTGTCATCACGCAACCGGCGAGATGGAGGAATATGTGCGTGCGGCTGTTGCCGCCGGTCTGCAGGAGCTGGTCTTTCTTGAACACATGGAGGCGGGTGTCCGCTACTTCGAAAGCACCTGGCTTACGGAGCGTGACTTTGATATCTACTTTGAGGAAGGAAGACGCCTGCAGGACAAGTATGGTGATACCATAACAATCTCCCTCGGCGTTGAGGTCGGATACAGCCCGACCCACAGGGAAGAGTTACTTGAGCGACTGGGCAGCCGCCAATGGGACAGAATCGGAGTCTCATACCACTTCATGCCCCGCCCTGACGGCGACCTGCATCTCAATCTTGTCAGCAGTAAAGAGACAAACATACATGCCATAGAGAAACTTGGCTGTGAGCATGTACTGGAAAACTATTTCACAACCCTCACCGAAGCCGTGGAAGTCCTTCCCGGCACGGTTCTCTGTCATCTTGATGCGGCCCTGCGCTATCAGCCCGGCATCACAATCAATGAGACTCACCTGGGAAAGATCAGACCACTTCTTCAGGCCGTCAGAAAGAAGAATATGGGCCTTGAGCTCAACTGCTCCGGCTTCAAGATCAGAAGCAGCCCTTATCCGGCCCCTTTCATAGTAAAAGAGGCGCAGGCCCTCGGCATCCCTCTGGTCCCGGGATCCGATGCGCACAGCCCGGAACATGTGGGCCGGTACTTTGACTTACTCCCCGACTACCTTGATTCTCTCTAAAGAACTCAGCAGAAGCTGAGACTAGTTCTCCAGAAACTCATCCATGGACTCTTTCAACAGAGCGGCATTAAATGGTTTCTGAATAACCTTGTTGACTCCTGCAGCATAGGCTGCATCATTGTCATTTACCTCATTCTGGGTGGTCACCATGATAATGGGAAGCTCTTTGGGAGAATATTTCTTCCGTATTTCGGCGGCAAGCATGACTCCGGTGATCTCCGGCATATTCAGATCCGTGAGCACCATCACCGGTTTTTCCTTCTGCAGCCACTCAATGGCTGTGGCGGGAAATTCAAAGAGAACCGGTTCATATCCCAGCTCATGGAGAGTCGCCTTGTAGATACTCAGGATCATGCGTGAGTCATCCACTGCAACCACCTTGAGTTTGTCCTCGACCTCATCATCACCCTTGAGCTTCTTGGCAAAATCCTTAAATCCGTTTTCTTCAAGAAGCTTTGCATAGTGCTCTTTGGTGTCCTTGTGGGCATGGGGCAGATAAATAAGGGAGAGTTCCTGGAAAAAATCTTCACCGACAAGACTCAGGAAGACCTTGTCAACCTGGGCATTAACAATAATCTTGGTAATATGCCTGGCCTCCTCATCCTTACTGCGCAGCAGATTTTTAATACCGGCTGTGAGAATTTCAGAATAGTTCTGGTCAATGGCTCTGGCGGCGGCGACACAGACATGATCTTCGGGGTCAGTCAATCCCGCAGTGAGTGTGTAGGCCCCTTTGCGCAGTGGCAGAAGGGCAAGTGCCTCATAGGCCGCAAAACGGACATTGGCATCCTTGGGACCTTTTTCAAGCAGTTTCCTGATGGGCATGATGGCGGACTCATCTCCAATATCGCCCAGTACATTCAGCGTATGGATGATAAAATCAGGATCATCCTGAAGCAGATTGCCGATAAGTGCAGGGACTGCTTTGGCACCAATGCGCACCAGTTCCTGTTTGGCGTAAATACGCATATGGGCATAGTGCGAGGCCAGGGTATCATTGAGTTTTTCAAGGGAAACAGGATCCTGGACATCGGCAAAGATGGAGAGAATCATATAATCCATCTCGTTGTCAGTACCCATCCGTTCAGCAAGCCGGTGCATGGCGGACTGGGTACCCACCTGTCCCAGTGCCTGGATGGCAGCCACAATAAGCTCCCTGTTTGCAGCATAGAGATAATCGGTGAGGGTATTGATGGCCTGCGGATCACCGATCATCCCCAGGGTCTCAATGATCAGTTTGATTTCCGCCTCATCCTGCGAATTGGCAACCAGATACAGAAGGGCAGGAACAGCCTCTTCAAAACGTAATTCACCAGCCACATTAATCAGGTGTGTTTTGTCCTTAATGGAGGGATCGGAAAGAAACTCAATGAGCAGTTCCGGATAGGCAAGGAGATTTGACAGCAGGGTTTCCTTGATAATGGGAAGCTTGTCAACGATCTCCACATGCTCTGTCATCAGGTGCAGTAAAATGGGCACCGTAAACCTGACATCACCGCGTGACAGCTCATAGATCAATCTGTTCTGGGTCTTCATATCCACATCCGGAAGATGTGCCAGAACAAGCTTTGTTTTCAGAGTATCTCCGGTTTGAATATTATCCCGGACCTCATCAATCATATGTTGAGTATTTAATTCTGCCATTCTGTTTCCTCGTTTACCCCCAGCCAATTCAGGTGATCACCTCTCATGACTGGAATAAAGAAATTTTTAAACCCACGTGAACCTGTTGATTACCTGACACAAAGTAAGGATATCATAAAAATAATAATTATGTCTAGGAGCTTATGAAGAGAAAAAGTGCTTTTCAGGAAATAGAAGAAAAAAGTCCGGGAGAGGAGCCCCTCTCCCGGACCGGAAAACAGTTACGACGGGTACCAGTCGACACCGATGCGACGCAGCATATTGAAACCGCCTCCAAGAACAAAACTGTTCCGACGACCTTCACTGTCCAGAAAACTCTGGATCTCAAAGGACCTGGTTCCGGCATCACAGAGAATGATAAGGGTTTTGTCGGTTGGAAGTTCAGTGAAACGTTTCCTGATCTCATTGTAGGGAATGGCCAGCCATTTTTCCGCTCCGAACTTCTCCACAAACGGCCCCGCCTCCTGAGGATGCCTGATATCAAGGGCAACCCATTCCTCCTCAGTGGAGAAATCGTCCATCCACTGAAGAAATGACTCGATAGTTATTTTCCGCAGACGTCCGTCACAAAGATTATCCGCAACATAGGCCAGGGCGTTGATGGTATCAATGGCCGCTGAAAACGGTGGCGCATAGGCCATCTCAAGAGTGCCGAATTCATCGAGGGTCGCACCATTTGTTATATAGGCAGCTGCCGCGTTTATCCGTGCTGACAGGCCATCACCCATGGGGCCAAAACCCTGAACCCCCAGGACCCTTCTGGTACGACGGTCAAAGACCATCTGAAAACAGACAATCGCCTCTGTAGGAAAGAAGTGGGCCCGATCCGCAGGAGCCGTGAGGGCCACATCCGCATCAAACCCTTCGGCCAGAGCCATCTCAAGGCTGAGCCCCGTGGCACCGATACACACATCGAATGCCTTCATTATAAAACTGCCCACAGCCCCCTTGAAGGTGGACGGGATACCGGCCATATTATCGCCAACCACCCGGCCCTCCTTGTTGGCCAGTGACCCGAGCGGGGCATAGAATTTTTTCCCTGACACCAGATGCATCACCTCAACACAGTCACCTGCGGCATAGATCGAGGGATCAGAGGTCTGCATCCGTTCATTGACCACAATGGCACCCATTGGTGAGGTGTTGAGCCCTGCCTCCACTGCAATCTCAGATCTCGGCCGCACCCCGGCCGCCATGATTACAATATCAGCATCAAGGGTTCGATTGGCGGTACGCAACCCGGTCACCCTGCCGTCTTCGCCGATAATTTCAGTTGCCCCTTCACCAAGAAAGACATCCACATCATTGTCACGCAGATGTTTGGTGAGCATGGATGCCAGAGGAGAATCAACAATGCGCGGGAGCACCTGGGGCATAAATTCGACCACTGAAGTCTCCACCCCCCAGAGGTCTTTAAAGGCCTCGGCCATCTCAAGGCCAATGGCACCGCCACCTATAACAACCGCCTTTCCGACTTTTCCCTTGGCAATTCTGTCCTTGATCTCAATGGCCTTGTGAAGGTCTGAAATGGTGAAAACACCGTCAAGGTCGGCCCCTGGAATGGG
>JAMOMO010000331.1 GCA_027067035.1 Desulfobulbaceae bacterium | reverse complement strand
GGACCGGCAAGATAAAAAGCAGGCACAGGAGTGGAAGACATCCAGGGAATCTGCTGTTTACCGCTTGCCCTCATTACATCCATACCGGTGGTATTAAAAACATCCTGCACTTTCATCCCCGGCCTGGCTATATTTTTCAGGAGATAACCGGTATACAGCCCGTTTTGACTGTTCCCGTCTGCTGCCACAGATCCGGGAGATGTGGCATAGGCGATGATAGTTCCCATGGGTGCATCCATCTTCGCAAGCCCCAATCTGCTCGAACGAAAACTCCGCTGAAAGGGGTTGTTGCGGCAGGCATCAAGGATAACAATGTTCAGTTTGGTACCGGCCTCACGCATTTTCCCAAGCACACGCCCGGCCCGAATGGCTTCATACTCAATGTCGGACTCAGACCTCACATCAGCATCGCTGGGAATCAGATAGTTTACGCCATCAACCTGCATCCCGTGACCGGCATAATAAAAAAGCCCGATTTCAGCATCCTCCAACTGTGTTGCGAAGCTGTTAATGGCACTTTTCATCTCGCGTCTGTCAGCGTCAGTCTTCAGCAGGACTTCAAAATTCAGTTCAGTGAGCAGGGCTGCCATATCCACGGCATCATTCACCGGATTATTCAGACTGCCCACCCTGTACTGGGCGTTCCCCACAACCAGAGCGACCCGTTTGCCCACATTGTCGGGATTTCGCTGAATGGTACGCTCACCGGCAAGACAGGTAACAATGAAGAGCTGGAGCAGAAGCAGACTAAGGAGAATAATAAATGATTTATGACCTGCCATTCTTTGCATTTTTATAAACGTACTCCTGTACCTGGGTGATTCGTTGATCACAACACCTTCATTTTTAAGACGAAAAAGTGAAAACATACCCGAAACAGAATAGCATGGCACCTGCCACCGGTCAACTGAACAGACCTCCAGCCCCCAAGACCTCCGCCCGCAGTCCTCACAGATACCAGACCGGAGATAACACCCCGAATATGAAAAAATCTGCATCTTTCAGCTCACAACGCAGGCAGCCTCAGCACAAATCTGTCCATCCACATTCCACCGTATCCTGTTACAGAGAGACGGACAGATTTGTTCCGGCTGAGCACTTTTTCCTTTTGAATAAAAGAGCCATGAAATCATTATCATCAGGGGAAAACTTGGCCTTGCGTAAAAAACAAATCTTGTTTATTTTGCAAAAATAAATAAGAAATCGTAACAGTTGGCCGGTAAATTAAAAAAAAGGATTCCCCATGAAAATCATACTCAGCCTTCTCTGTCTCCTTCTCCCCGCATCCATTGCCGTGGCCCAGACCCCTGATACCACCGGAATGGATATGCAGAAAATGATGGTTCTGATGCAGCAGATGCAGGAATGCATGGCCAAGGTGGATCAGACCCTCCTGGCTGATCTGGAAAAAAAGGGCGAAGCCTTTTCAAAAGAAGTCGAAGAACTCTGCGCCCGAGGAGAACGAAAAAAAGCTCAGAAAAAAGCCATTGCTTTCAGTAAAAAGATGATGAAGCACCCGACCATACTTCAGATGAAAGAGTGCAGCAAAATTACCAAAGGACTGATCCCCGATGAAATGGTTCCCTCCATCGATGAGGAGTTTGATTACTCGGAAACCCAGGTCTGCGACCGCTGAAACCACGCAGAATCCAAACTGACGCCCCCCGGCGGCACCCTTCACTGTCCGGGGAGAACAGAACGGGAATCCATCTATCCGTCGCAATCAGCTGCGTTGCGTACCTGACACACCCGGCAGATTAACGACAAAAGGCGACACCTTTCCTTGCGACTTCGACCTCCATCGGGCCGCCATGGGAGGAAACTCTCTTCGTCATCAAACTCAAAGCATGAATGCACAGCCACCTGCAGGTCTATATTTCGATCTCGGCCACGGTGACGGTGTCACCGCTTCTACCCAACCGCATCATCAGGCTGCGACTGCTTTCATTTTCCCTTGCGTAATCTGTATGGAGTGTCGCCATCACTGTACAGGGCTCGCAGATACCTGACGGACCGGAAGTTGAACAACTTGCCCGGACTGTATAGAGTCCCTTTTCCGCTTTTCGAAGAATATACACCTCAGGACCATAACCATCTGTGAGATCCCACGAAATCCGCCCCCCCTGCCGACTGAGCTTATCTCCAAAATACACATGGCTGCCATCAGGTTCATACACATGAAGATCCACATCGGTGAACCCTGCATCCCATGACAGGCAGATCCGAAGGTCAAGATCAAAGCTGCAGATAAATCTTTGTTCAATCTGTTCCGGAATGGGGATATTATGGTTTTGTGCCAGCCAGATAAAACGATTCAGTTCCTGAAGAGCTGTCAATTCAATCCCGGGAAAACGGTCCCATTTCTGTTCCACCACAAGCCAGAGCAGAAGCATGGCTGTAAAAAGATTTTCCCCGCATTTATCGCGCCTCCACCGTTCACCGAGGACAAGGGCCAGGTCCCTGTATGACTGCGGTTCGTCAGCCTGTATGGAAAGGACTTTTGAAAAAATATCTATCGCCAGGTCCAGTTCACCTGCCTGCTGCAATCTATAGGCACAACTGCGCATCAGCACAGGATTCCCATCTGCGATTTCCAGGAGATTGGAAACTACACGTACACCGATATCCGCTACTGCTTCATCTTTTAAAAAATAGTCTCCGCATTCGATGTAGAAGCAGGGATTCAACCTGTATCCTGCGCGTTTTTTCAGGTAACAGTCATAACGTTTATCCCTTGGAGATTCTGCGATATCCTTCAAATACTCCGCTTCTGCCGGCCATTCCATGAACAGACCGTTTTCCACTGCAGACAGTTTCCCATTCAGTTCGCCCCCATCCATCTGTGCCGGAAGAACTGATACTTCAGGCTCATGCGCCATGGTCGGGGTGTATAAACTCCGGAGATCATCTTTCTCTTCCACCACGGAGGAGGATTTTCCGTCTCTGCTGAAACCTTTTTCCCGCCAGAGGAGCAACTTCTGCCATTCTCTCTCCACAGAATCAAGATGCCGGCTGCAGGAGTTCCCAGCCTGCGTTTGCTGCAGCCGGGGTGAGTCCCGGAACTCAGTCCCCGGCCCGCTCTCCTTTTCCAGAGCATCACCTCCATGTTTCAGAGACTGATCAACAGGACGGGACGTGCCACATATAACGGAATCACTGTCCTGTTCCGGTACCACAGCCCGCTGCCAATCATGATTAAAGAAAAGGTTTTTTTCCGCCTCATGCGCAGCCCACTGTTTTGCAATATTCACACATGGTGTTGCATCTTCTGCAGAGAATGTGTGAGAACAGGATTCTGCACCCAGCGCAAGTCTGATTTCACAATCATCACCCACAAGAATTCCGGTCATGGTAACACGGCCGCCATTCTCGTGACAGTGCACCGAAGAACAACCGTTATGGTCGAGCACAGTGAGCACCGGACGGTTGTCGATTATCTTTTTGATAATATCATCAACACTCCAGTACAAAAGATTATAAAAATGCCCTCCACTTGCCCTGGAACAGTGCTTTAAGAGAGCAACATGATTCCGTGTAGAGGAACAGATTGTATGCAGAGGAACAGGGGAGTGAAATTCAGACAAATCACCCATGGTAACAAGACCATCACTCAGAAGGAAACATGCCTCGACCTCAGAATCCAGAAGCGTATCGAGATGAAGGGAGGATACATTTGTAGCTCCGTCACAGGGAATTTTCCGAAGTCGCAGAAACAGCTCTTCATTCCTGCCGTCCACAATGGAAAAACTTTCACAGGCAGCAGAATCTATACAATCGCGAAAAACTATCAGATCAACCAGCACATTCTGCCAGTACCGCAACAGCTGTTCCAGAAGACTAAATTCCTTTTCTCTCCCGGAGATACTCCCGGATGCGTCCCAGAGAAGTGCAATTCTTTCCGGTTTCCAAGGCAGCGACTCATCACACCCGGTAAACCCAGGACAGTTCAGTGAAAAAAAACGTCTCCCTGATCTACGGGTCTCAATGTGAGCCACCTTTTTCCCATGGACACCTGGCAGTCGAACAACAAAGCCATCACTGCAGTCTTCACCCATTATGCTTGTCTGGAATTCCCAGCCGTTTTTGGACTTTGAAAACGGCAGCGGCAGGCCTGCCTCAACAAGAGCCGGACGCTGTTCCAGCCAGGAACACTCAATAAAAAGCGCATATTCCTCCACCTTTCCAGATATCCCCAGTCGCAGCAGGAAATCTCCTCGCGAGGAGACAGGACTAAGCTCGGTGAGCCAGGTAACGGATACAGTACGCCATCCAAGGGACGGCAGAGGGAAGACACGAATACGAAGAGCATCACCGGTCAACTCTGCCACTGACCCCGAACCGACTCTTCGTCTGATTGCCTCCTCAACGGGCTCCCCGTCACCATTTTTCGCAGAAAGAGAACTCGTCATTTCTTCACTTTCAACATGATACTTACAAAGTATGCTGTCTTCGGGAAGAGGAACCATCAGCTCACCCTCCATCACCATACTACTGGGATTAAACAGCATAAATGTCTTTGTCACTTCTGCAAAAAGCGTATCAATTTTCACATGACAATCCACTGCTGCAATAAATGGTTCCTGTTCACTCCCGACCGGCAGTTTGACATTCAGGACCGGGACATCAATTCTGGGAACTGGGTTCTTAACCATAATCATATTATTCATCCGTTTTGGAGGTGAGTGATACGAAGATATCCCCGACCACTGCCATAGCACCGGGGCTATCCACGGGAATATCTACACTGAGGTGAATTCCGCAATTACCAGCGTGAAAGGCTGGTAAAAGACGTGACGGACAAACAGAGAAAAAATGTCATTTTTTCTGGAAATAGAGATGTGGCCGGGAAAAGAGGACACTAAGGGTTGATGAACCGGTCGGAGGATGGTGTGTATCTGAAGAAAAGGACTCGTGGAAAGACTACTCTGACAAATTCAAGAAGGGAAACGAAACGTCAAACAGCGGGCAGAGAAGAAGGGCTGACAATGAATGCAGAATTTCCGAGCTCCGGATAACGGCGGAACTCCAGAAAAAATCCAGGAACATATGAAGACATCGTATGCGCTCAAACTGGGGGCGACAGCGGAGAGTTCTCCGGTATACAGAGGGCGTGGATCGGAAGAAGCGACCAGCACCCGGAGTTCACAACCGGGTGAAAACAAAAACGCTCTGTTAATACAGGAAAACAGGTGACACCGGTACAGCATCTTGCCCTTGGCCGTATTTACGTCATGGATTCAGATTCTGTTAACGCTCGACCTCAATACCACGCTCTTCAAGGGCAATACGATAGTCCCATTTATGGAGTGCTTTCCTGAATTTTTTCTGCAGGCCCTTCTTTTCAACAACTATCCAGGCGCAATCAACAATCCCCGTAACTATCTTAATCTTCGGAACATTTTTAGAGAACAACACCGTTCCATCTGCTGCTATCTGATAGAGACCCCTGAAGGGGTCAAGCACCTCATACTCATCAATATGATCGAGAAATACCTGTTTCAAGAGAACAAGAGCATCCTCCCTGCTCCTTTTTTCAACGATCTTGATAAAAATAGCCAGAAATTCCTTAACCGCCTGCTCAAGACTGGACAGGAAGCCGTCATCCTCATCGTCTTCAACATAAACTGTAGATGACGATGGACGACGAAACTGTCCAAGCGAAAAACTGGCAAGACGGGTCTCGGTTAATTTAAGAAGCTTTTCAAAATCCTTATCAGAAAGACTTCCACCACCCTGCCCCCAGGAGTAGGACGCAATTTTCCGTTCCCCCTCGTGGTAGAAGAGAATTGCGGCTTCTTTCCCTTCAACCATGCCGACCTCTATAAAGCCCGAAAAGTTTTTCTGGCACAGCTGCGAGACCAGACTGGCAAGAGATATGTCCGTTGACTGCAGGGTTTTGTTATCACGCTTGAAGTCCGGAAGCTGCCCCCAGAAGAAAATGGAGCTGGAGTCAAGATAATAGACCGTAACCTGAAAACTTTTTTGCGCCAACTGAGCAAAAATAGGAAGCAGATTATTGGAGACCTGTGCCGACTCTCCCCTGTTCTGAACAACACTGCGGAGTATTTCCTGTTCGTCAAAGTAAATCAGCAGCTCCTGCTCAGCAGCCTGGCAGTGCAGACAGCCTGATCCGATCTCCCCCTGGAGATGTTCTACAAAACGCTCAAGCTGCAGATAGTAGCTGTTCAACCCATCTAAATACGACTTCTCTTTCGGAATAAGCATTTACACTATTTCATACGTTAAAAAAGAGTGGACGGAAAATGGCGGGATCAGGACAGCATCCCGACATACACAATTCAACATCAGCTATACTATAGCATAATTCTCGCTCAAACGGGATAAATTGCTCAGGGAGGAATACTTTGTTAAATCAGGGGAAATCGCCTGACAGACTATATGAGGGCCTGTATGGCTACTGCTTTCTCATGGACTGTTCGCGAACGCAGCAATTCGGGATTACTGGTCAACGAACTCACGCATAACATCGTAATCACCGTCACCGGCGGCAACAAATGCGGTGAGTCCCATGGCCTTTAATACAGCACTGTCGCGTGGAAGTTTCAGAACCGCCTGTTGAATGGCATTCTGAAGGCTCTCCGGCAGGTCTCTGCTCACGGATAGTGCCCAGTTGGGAAGCCATTCAGTTTCAGCGATCATCTTAATGGAGTGTGGCATAATATACTCATCAGCAATGTGCAGAGCTGATTCCCGGATAAATCCGGCATCCACA
>JAMOMO010000330.1 GCA_027067035.1 Desulfobulbaceae bacterium | reverse complement strand
GGCGGCGCCTGGCGTCAGGATGGCCGAAGCGGTATGTCAAGAGAGACCGTTGCCGGTATTCTTGCCTCCCATGACAGGAAGAGCAATACCCGGCTCAGCGATGAGATGGAGAAGGGAAACATTGTGGTCTGTTCCTCCTGCCATGGTGACAGTAGTCGCGGTACTGCAAGCCTGCCCGGCCTGCTGAGTCTTTCCGCCTCTATCCACGGTTTCCATGCCGGTCTGCTCCAGGACGGGGAAGAGAGCAGCTGCGTTCTCTGCCATCCTTCCAGCGACAGCAGTGCCAGCCACTCCTTCGACGGGATTCATAAACAACTGGACCTGTCCTGCAGCAACTGTCATGGCAGCCTGGCTGAGCATGCTGCCAGCCTTCTCAAAGAGGAGGCCGGGAACGGGGAGGCGGAGAAACTGCTCTCATTCCTGGATGGCAGGGTGGAGACTGAAATTACAGAGATACATGCCCGTCGTCCATGGAGCATGGAGCCGGACTGTCTCAACTGTCACGTGAATTTTCAACCACCGGCTACAGACACGGCTTTTAACCTCTGGACTGCAGACGAAAGCGGTCTGTTTCAAAACCGGATGGGAGATGTTTCCGTGGTTCTCTGCAGTTCCTGTCACGGTCAGGCGCACTCCATCTACCCGGTGGACAGTCCCTACGGGAGAGGGATAGGCTCGCTGCAGCCAATGCAGTATCAGAAGAGTCCCTATCCCATTGCAGCAGATAAGGGCTGCTCCGTCTGTCATACCGAAGAGATGGAGGATGAGATGCATCATCCAGGCTCACTGGGACGGTTTAGAAACAGGAAATAACCGGCGGAGGTGTTTCCTGCCGGAGGAACAGGCGGGCTGGTGGAGACTCTTCTCCACCAGCCCTTTTTTGTGGCCCGAAAAACAGATCCTGCTTTTTTCAGGGAAAAGTCTGATAAGGCACAAACGCAGTGAGCAGTGTGTCCTGCCTGTTTTTAGTGGTGGTAATAATACGGGTGCGGGGGTAGCATGAAAGGCATGAAGGTCATTGAGGAAAGAGATATACTGCGGCCCTTTGTCCAGCATCTGGAAAACTGGGGCTGCCAGGTCCTGCGGGCTGTGAACCGATCCAATCCCTACAGGGGAGGTTTTTCCATCCTCTTTCGCTGTGATGCGGCGACTGCACGGGCCATTGCCAACCTGGGAATTGCCCAGATACTCCTTGATATCCGGGCAGACACCTACCTCTTACGCCTTCCTGAAGTAAATATAGATGGCGGTTCCGGGCCCCATCCCGCCATCCTTCCATGGAATGAAGTCTCAAAAGAGAAGAAACTGCAGGAACTTTTAGAACTCTGGGAAAACAGCGGAGATATTCTGGAGAGAAGGAGAAGCCGACTGGGACTCTTTTATCAGGAACGATGACGTACTGATAAAAGAATCCCTGGAGTATCGGCAGAAAAGCCTGCTGCTACTGGAATTTTCTGGTCAGATCCCTGAGACTTGAGACCTGATTGGAGAGGCGTTCAGCCGTGTCATTTATCTCATCACCACTTCCGGAAAGCCTTGAGACAATGTCACTGGTTTCTGCAATGTTCTCAGCAATCTCAGCTGATACTGCCGAAGTCTGGGAAACGTTCTCGTTAACCTCTGAGATTCCTTCCGCTGCCTGAACAACATTCTGGGAAATTTCTCCTGAGGCGGCACTCTGCTCCTCAACGGCCATGCTGATTTCGGTGACGATGCTGTCCACTTCACCGATAACATCACTGATCTGCCGTATCTCCCTGACGGTCTCATCTGTGGAACTCTGAATGGAGGCAATCTTGTTTTTTATCTCTCCGGTTGCATTGGAGGTCTGTTTTGCAAGTTCTTTAATCTCATTGGCCACAACGGCAAATCCCTTTCCGGCTTCTCCGGCCCTGGCAGCTTCAATGGTAGCATTGAGGGCCAGGAGGTTTGTCTGCTCGGATATTTCAGTGATAACCTCTGTTACCTTGCTGATCTCGGTTGCTGCACTTCCCAGGGCATCAACCTTGCCGGAGGAACTGAGGGCCAGGCTGACAGCATTCTGGGTGATTGTCTTGGCCTTACTGGTCTTTTTGGCCTCTTCTTCAACAGATGCGAGGATTTCTTCAATGGCGCTGGAGACAAGGCTTACATTGGTTGCGGCCTGTTCACTTGCCGCTGCCACCGAGTTCATGCTGCTGCTCATCTCTTCGGTTGCTGCAGCCACACTGTCGGCCTGACTGGCTGCACTTTTGGTCCCCTCCGCCAGGGTGGTGGAGATGGTGGAGAGGGACTCGGAGGATCCTGTGAGGGCTTCAGCCTGCTCATGGATCTGCAGGATGAGGGCTCGAAGGGTGGCTGCCATATTGGACAGATCCTTGCCGATATCGGCAATTTCATCCTTGCCTGAGACTGTAACAGGGACAGAAAAATTTCCCTTCCCCATCTCCACTGTGACATCGTGCAGATGGCTGAGCCGTTTTCCAACGTTCATGAGGACTGCAAAGAAGAGTACAAAGAAGACCGCCATGGAGGTACCGGCTATGAACATCAGGATCTGGAGTGCTTTGATGGTACTGTTGAGAGAGTCTCCAGCACTTTTCTCCAGTTCCTGAACATGCTTGTCCAGGACTTCAAATGCCTTGAATGCCGGTGAGTCATTGATCTTTACAGCCTTGTCAATCTCTTTTGGGTCGCGTCCCTCTTTGTGCATGGCAATGGAGGTGTTTATCGCATCGGTATACTGTGCTTCAACCATCCGTACGGCATCAAGAGCCTTTTTCTCTTCAGAGGAGAGGTCCAGCTGTGCATATTTCTGAAGGGCCTGGTCCATTCGCCTTTTATTTTCCAGGAAGCGATCCGCATATTTCCCGGTACCACGGAGGACATGGTTTTTAAAATTATGTATGAAGCCTCCGTAACCGAACTGAGAGGAAACCTCTGTGAGAAGCTTCTGCCTCTGCAGGGCGTTGTGCTGATAATCGTCCCACTGCTTCCCGATACTGACAACGGAGCGGAGTTGAAAGAGTCCTGTTATGGAGAGCAGGGCGATCAGTCCCAGTGAGAGGAGTATCATCTTCTTTTTTACGGTCATGGCAGTACCTTCAGTGCTTAATAATAATGATTAAAACAGAGTCCTGACAGCCGGCTGGGAGGATTCTGAGGTATGTTCTCAATAACTAGTGTGTATATACAAAAATGTATCATCATTATCTTTCGGATGAAAGGAATTTTTTTTAAGCGCAATCTTAATTTATCACCGTATTGTTTTTCCCTCCTCATTTCCCGGAAACTGCACTGTTGTATGCCTCATCGAGACGTTCGATCAGGTAGGAGATTTGTTCCTCCCCGGGTTCTTCCAGATCAAAACAGATGGCATCTTCACCCAGTAAGCCGCCTGGGACCCGGTCACCTTTTTCCTGGGGGTCAGAGATCATGTCCCCGTAAAAACAGACCGAAAGCCATCGGGAACTGTCTTCAATGACATCAACCATGACAAAGAGTTTTCTGACTTCCTGATTGTTGTGCACGGCGCGCAGCGAAGAGGTGATACCGGGACGCGCCATGAATTCCAGGCTGACGCCCTCTCTGTTACTCAGATGGTTTTTAAAAAGAATGAAACTCTTTCTGGCACTGCCGGAGTCTTCGTCCCATTCGTTGATGAAGGTTTTGAGCTGCTGTTCTGTCGTTTTGTTCATATTTTTAGCTGGTGGAAGAAATTAGTGTTTTGTTTTTCCGTATTTAATTGATAAAAAGAATATGTAGCTTCAAAAAAAGTCTGATGCTGATCGGCAAAAAAAGGAGCATAATGTAGCGTAAATGGATGAGAATGGCAAAAAAAAACTCAATCTCACCCTCTCTCATTGTAAGAATTTAATTTTGCGCTACAATAGCTACGTTGTGGTGAGTGAATCTGATGGTAACTCTCAAGAAAAAGTCGTGTTGATAAGGAGAGGATTTTTTATGGCGCGGGTCTTCCGGTTTCTTTATATGGTTTCTCTGTTTGCGACAATCTGTCTGACGGGTTGCGTCTCAAATTGTATCAAGGGAAACTGTTACAATGGAGAGGGGACCTATGTTCAGGAAAGTGGAGAGTATCTTGAGGGCTCCTGGAAACACGGAAAACTTGACGGTTATGGGATATTTACCAAGGCCAATGGTGATATGTATGACGGCCAGTGGATTGATGGAAAGAAAAATGGTCATGGAGTTGCCACCAGTGCCAATGGTGACAGATATGAAGGAAACTGGAAAAATGATATGCAGGATGGCCGTGGGACTCTTACCTATGCCTATGGTGATCGTTTTGAGGGGACCTGGAAGGCCGGGAAAAAAAACGGGCCGGGCCGTTTTATCTATGTGAGCGGTGATATCTATGAGAGCACCTGGAAAGATGGAATAGATGTCGGCAAGGGGCATTTTACCACCGCAAACGGAGAGAGTTACCGAAATGCCTGTGTCAGTGGTGATTGCCGCAACGGACATGGTGTCTATACCTGGGAAAATGGTGAACGGTACACCGGTGAGTGGAGAAACGGGAAAAAGCATGGTAACGGCACTCTGGTCTACGCCAATGGCGACCAGTATATCGGTGAATGGGAGAACGACCGGAAAAGCGGGTATGGAACATTCCGTAAGACCGATGGCACAAGTTACATAGGAACCTGGAAAAACAATCAGTGGCATGGTCATGGGACCTACAGGGCCATTGACGGCGGCCGTTTTGTGGGCGAGTGGCGGAATGGCAAGATGAACGGCTATGGTACCCTCAGGATGGCGAACGGCAACCAGTATGTGGGCAGCTGGAAGGATGGGCGCCGCCATGGCCGCGGAACGTATATATATCCCAGTGGCTTTAAGTATGTTGGAGAGTGGAAAGATAACAAGATGGTGAAAGTCTTTCCGCAGTAAGCTCCTTTAGTCCGTGAGCAGTCCCTTTCCTTGAATTTTCTGTCGGAAGCCGGTATAACCCCCTCTTTCTGATACCTGAAACAACATCTCTTTCTGATCTGCAGTCTGATCATAAGCTGAACACTATATACACGCGGCCATTGAATTTACCGGTGGTCTCAGAGGAAACCATTACCATGATAACTGCAACTGATGTTGCTCTTTCCTACGGGAAACGAGTGATTTTCCAGGATGTTACTATTAAATTCACACCTGGAAACTGCTATGGCCTCATCGGGGCCAATGGAGCCGGGAAGACAACCTTTTTAAAGATCCTTGCCGGAGATTTCGCACCGGACCGGGGGACTGTTTCCGTTGGCAGCAGGGAGCGGATCGCCGTTCTCAGGCAGGACCATTTTGCCTTTGATGAGGTGAAGGTTCTCGACACCGTGATCATGGGGCACGCCCGCCTCTATGACTTGCTTGCAGAGCGTGAAGCGCTCTATGCCAAAGCGGAATTTACCGAGGAGGACGGCATACGCAGTGGAGAACTTGAGGCTGAGGTCGATGAGTTAAACGGCTATGAGGCGGAATCTGAAGCCGCCGTACTGCTCAGCGGTCTTGGGATCGGAGAAGAGCTTATCCATAAAAAGATGAAGGAGCTTGAAGGTGGAGAAAAGGTTCGGGTACTTCTGGCCCAGGCACTCTTTGGGTCTCCCGATATCCTTCTGCTTGACGAACCCACCAACAATCTGGATATCGATTCCATTGTCTGGCTGGAAAACTTTCTCGACAGGTTTCAGAATACCGTTATCATCGTGTCCCATGACCGGCACTTTCTCAATCAGGTCTGCACCCATATGGCGGATATTGATTTTGGGAAAATTTCCATTTATGTCGGAAATTATGATTTCTGGTACCAGGCAAGTCAGCTGGTGCAGCAGCAGAAGCAGAATGAAAATAAAAAGGCGGCAGCCAAGGCAAAGGAGCTCAAGGAGTTTATCCAGCGTTTCTCGTCCAATGCCTCAAAGGCACGCCAGGCCACCTCGAGAAAGAAGCTCCTTGATAAACTCAGCCTGGAGGAAATGCCCAGCTCCTCCAGAAAGTACCCCTTTATCCATTTCAAGGCGGGGCGGCCCTGTGGCGATATCATTCTGGAGATAAAAGGGCTTGGCAAGAGCCTTGACGGAGTGTGCCTGTTTTCCGGCCTTGATCTTACGGTGAACAAGGGTGATAAGATCGCCTTTGTGGGAGGCAACAGCCTGGCAAAAACCGTGCTTTTTCAGATCCTCACCGGTGAGATGGAGCCTGATAGCGGGAGTTTTCGCTGGGGAGTTACCATGAGTCACTCCTACTTTGCAAAAGAGAACAGCGCCTATTTTGACAAGGATGTGACTCTGGTTGAGTGGCTTTCCGAGTATACCCCTGTTACAGAGGGTGAGACCTTTGCCCGTGGGTTTCTTGGCAAGATGCTTTTTTCCGGTGAAGAGGCCCTGAAAAAAACCGGTGTGCTTTCCGGCGGGGAGAAGGTACGCTGTCTTCTGGCCAAAATGATGCTTGAGGATGCCAATTGCCTGATCCTTGACGAGCCCACCAATCATCTTGATCTGGAGTCGATTACTGCCCTCAATAATGGTCTTATTGCCTTTCCGGAGGTTATTCTGTTCAGCTCCCATGATCATCAGTTTGTGAATACCATTGCCGGCAGGATTATTGAACTGCTGCCGGGCGGGGTCATTGACAGGATGATGCCCTTTGATGAGTACCTGGCAGATGAAGGGGTGAATCAGCTGCGCAGAAAGCTGACTCTGTCATGACTGCCGCCAGGTTGCTGAAGGGTACCCGGTTGTTGTCGCCGGGGCCGGTCAACTGAAGATTTCACAACGGTTTCTACCCGATTCCTTGGCTCTGTAGAGTGCCTTGTCTGCCTGTGTCATGACCTGTTCCAGAATAGCATCAGGATCTGCGGGGACCATGACCAGACCAAGGGAGACAGTGACCATGCCATGGGGAATGTTTGCCTTGTGTTCAAGGTTGAGCTCTTGAATATTCAGGCGGATCCGATTGGCAAATTGTGTTGCTTTTTCCATGTCTGATTCGCTGAAGAGGCAGCAGAACTCTTCACCACCAATGCGGAAGCAGTAGTCTCCTGCCCTTTTCAATACATCAGTCATTGCCCGGGCAATACACTTGAGAGCGTGATCGCCTGCGGGATGGCCATAGTTGTCGTTGTATAATTTGAAGTTATCCACATCCAGCAGAGCAATATACAATCGCTCCCCGTTTCTGAATGTCTTTCGTAATTCCCTTGGGAAGGTTTCGTAAAAGTGGCGCCGGTTATAGAGCCCGGTGAGCTGGTCGGTGATGGAGAGGTGTGCCATCTCCTCATGGAGCTTCTGGTCATAGAGGAAAAAGGCGCGGTTAAAGTAGAGAAGCAGGATGATTGCTATACCTGTGCCGAGAAAGATACATGCACCCTGCAGAAGATGTTTCTGGAGTCGTGTCTCCAGTCTGGATGTGAGCAGGGCGATTCCTGTCTGATATGGTGTTGACAGGGTGTCGATGCAGCGGGTGGCGAGTGTGAAGAAATCTTCCGGTGTCCTGTGAATACCGGTGTCTGCAGGGTCTGCTGTTTCCTGTTTCAGAAACAGGGGGGCCATTGTTGCATCGAAATTCTCAGGGAGGAGCTGCAGTGAGTTGTTCAGCCCTGATGATGCCTTGTTGATGGTATCCTGGGCATTTTTAATACTCTCAATTCTGGCCAGTATGGCGGCACGAAAGATATTCAGCCGCTCTTTTTCTTCCGGACTTATGGTTCTCTTTGCAAGAAAGCCGCTTTCAAGTCCGCGCACCCTGCCAATGGCCTCTACAAGATAAGGGATCTGGGTGTCCAGGACATCGATCAGGTAGTAGGTGTCAAGGTCCGGGTCAAGTATGAGGTAGGAGTGAGCTGCGGTGAGCTGGAGTAGCTGCAGGATATCGGTGATAAGCCGGGTGTACTTGTCAAACAGCGTCTTTTCCTGGACCTCACCTGTCTTGATCTGAAAAAGTTCCGCTGCTTTTTTTTTAATCTGTTCCACCTCTGACTTGAGCTGGAATTCTTCCACCTTGAGCTGCCACTCACTTTTATTCAGTCGTTCCAGGAACTGCTGCTGCAGATCCCGGATATTCCGGTCGACCTTATCATGCCCACCCCAGAAGGAGATCTGACTGTATCCCCGGATTTTCTGGAGATCAATGAGTGAATTGTACAGCACTTCAAGAACTTCGATTCCTTTAATCTCCGTTTTGGTGAAGGAGTACATCTTTATCTGATCATATATCTGCAGGGAGAGGGAGAGGGAGAGAAATATAATGGGGAGAATGGTGGCAAGGAGGTATCTTTTGAGGTTTGCCTGCCTTCTCTGGCTGTGACTGAGGGACATTGCTGTTTTTTGGCTGAGTGGACAGTCTGATAGCGTCAGAACTGTGCAGAGTTAAATTTGAGAAAAGCTCTTATATCTAACTATGAAGGAGAAAGCTATAAAAGACAAAGGATTTTGGCAGAAAATCCGTAAAAAATGATTTTGCTGCTGAAAAACTACGGCCAAACAGGGGGGA
>JAMOMO010000329.1 GCA_027067035.1 Desulfobulbaceae bacterium | reverse complement strand
CTGATACTTCAGCACCCGCCGCATCGACAGCCCCTGCAGCAGCCGCCAAACCGGATACAGCCGCCACCGCAGCCACACCGGAAGCAGCCGCAGCTGCTGATGACTCTGCAGCAAAGGAAAAAGCTGCAGCAGAGGCGGCTGCCAAAGCAGAAGAAGAGGCCAGGGCAAAGGCCGAAGCCGATGCAGCTGCAAAGGCCAGGGAGGCCGAAGAGGCCAAAATCCAGGCAGATGCCAGGGCCAAAGAAGAGGAAGAGGCAAAAGCCAAAGCAGAAGAAGAGGCCAAAGCCAAAGCAGAGGCAGAGGCCAAGGCGCAGGCTGAAGCAAAGGCGGCTCAGGAGGCAGAAGAGGCAAAAGCTGCTGAAGCTGCCAAGGAAAAAGAGGCCGCTCCTGCAGCTGTTGCTGACAGTGGTGTGGCAAGTCTTGCCAGGGAAGAGGTTCCCCTTGCCGACAGGTCAACCAAAGTTGCCCCTAATGCTTATGAAACCCAGTACTCAGGAATTATTCGTCCTGTGAAAATGGGTAATGACGGCAATGAGAAGATAGTAGGTGGCTCCGCCTCCATGCCATTCCAGCTCTTTGAAGGCGAGCATCCCAATAAGCCTCTTATTGCCATGGAAGTAGCAGATGTTAAACCAGATGAATGGCCCGAGACCCTGAGCCGGCATTTCAGCGATGTGTTTGATAATCCCGTTGCCTGGGCGCAGAAATGTGTGAACACTTATGGTGCAGAAGCCATCGCCATTACCCTTGGATCAACTGATCCCAACGGTATGAACCGCTCTGCAGCCGATGCTGCCAAAACAGCAGCGGATGTCATTGCAGCGGTAGATGTTCCCGTCATTGTCTGGGGTTGTGGAAATTCAGATAAGGACACTGAAACATTACGTGACATCACTTCTGTTATCGGTGACAAAAAAGTGTGCCTGTCTCCGCTGGAAGATTCCAATTACCGGACCATCGGTGCCACTGCCATGGCTTTCCAGCATCCCATTGTTGCAGCCTCACCCATTGATGTCAACCTTGCAAAACAGCTCAACATTCTCCTTGAGAATCTGGGCGTCTCCCTTGATACTGTCCTTATGGATCCCTCCATTGGTGCTCTGGGATATGGTATTGAATACACCTACTCCGTCATGGAGCGTATTCGTATTGCAGCACTGACCCAGCAGGATGAGAAACTGCAGGTACCCATAATCTGTAACCTCGGTTGCGAGGTGTGGAAGGCCAAAGAGACCAAGCTGCCAAGTGATGACATGATAGGTGATCAGGAGACTCGTGGAATAATGATGGAGGCACTCACTGCAAGCTGTATGCTTATGGCTGGTGGCGAAGTTATGATCATGCGTCATCCCAAGGCCATCGCTCTGACCAAGGCTATGATTGCCGGTCTCATGGACTGAAAATTTCTCCCACTTGAATAGAAACGTAATTAATACGGCTTAATACAGCTATTACAGGAGTTTAAGATATGTCGAAAATAATTTGTTCAGCAGCCATTCGCGGGGCACAGAAGATCATAGATATGGCTGAAAGCAGCTATGAAGATGCTGTTAAAAAATTTGGGGAAGACAAGGAAGTCTCCTTCCCCAATACCGCATATTTTCTGCCGATTATCTACAGTATGCTTGGTGCCAAAGTTGAAAAGCTTGGAGACATGAAAGATATTTTCCAGGAATGTCGTTCTCTGATGCCATCAATTGTAACCGAGGATATCTGGCTGCCATACCTGGCTCCTGCCCTTGATGCCGGTATGGCCACCTTTTTTGCCGAAGAGATGTATGAGGCCATCAGATACCTCAATGAGCCCAACCTGTATACTGCAACAGAAGATCCCACCCCAGACAATTTCTGGCTGGGTGCTGCTGATGATGTTATTTTTCGTAAACGCGGTGTAGAGTTTGTTGATGGTTCCGCTCCCGGGTTTGCCGCAATTCTCGGTACGCCAAAAGATCCTGAAATGGCTGCTAAAATTGCCCTTGAACTTCAGGAAAAGAATCTCTATATCTTCATGCATGATCAGACTGAAGGCATCAGTCTTCCCGATCAGCTGATCAAACAGAAACAGCAGGTAGGCTGGGGTACCCGCCTTGTTCCCTTTGGACGTGAGTACACCACCGCAGTCTTTGCCATCGGCTTTGCCTGTCGTGTGGCACTGGCCTTTGGTGGTATCAAACCCGGTGATTATGCTGGAAACCTCAAATACAACAAGGATCGTACCTTTGCCTTTGTCATGGCATTCGGTGAGGTCAGTGATGAGTGGTATGCCAATGCAGCAGGTGCCATTAACTGGGGCTTCCCGACCATCTCTGATTATGATATTCCCGAGATCCTTCCCACCGGTATCTGCACCTATGAACATGTTGTTTCCAATGTTCCCCATGAGGAAATCGTGCAGAAGGCCATTGAGGTACGCGGACTCAAGGTCAATGTCACCAAGATTGATATCCCCATGTCCTTTGGTCCAGCCTTTGAGGGTGAACGTGTCCGCAAGGATGACCTTTTTATGGAATGTGGCGGTGGACGTACTCCCGGTGTCGAGGTTCTTATTTCCAAGGAAATGGATGAGATTGAAGATGGTCTTGTCACCCTTGAGGGTCCCGATATCTCTGATATTGAACAGGGACAGAACCTTCCCCTTGGGATCCTGGTTGAGGTTGCAGGTCGTGAAATGCAGTCCGACTTTGAGCCCATTCTTGAGCGTCAGTTCCATCATCTGATGAACTACATTCAGGGCATCATGCATATGGGTCAGCGAAACATCATGTGGCTGCGGATAGGTAAAGCTGCCGTTGAAAAAGGGTTTTCATTCAAGCACCTTGGGAAAGTTCTTCACGGCAAACTGCATCAGGAATTCGGTGCAATTGTTGATAAGATCCAGGTTAAACTCTTCACCGAGGAGAACGGTGTCCAAAATGTTGCGGATCTGGCAACTGCCGTCTACACCGAGCGTGATCTTCGTCTTGGTGCCATGACTGATGAAACTGAAGATGTCTTCTACTCCTGTACACTCTGTCAGTCTTTTGCTCCCAGTCATGTATGTGTAATCACACCCGAACGTATCGGAATGTGCGGAGCATACAACTGGCTTGACGGAAAGGCCTCATACAATATCAATCCCACCGGTCCCAACCAGCCCATTGCCAAGGGTGAATGTACAGATGAGGCCAATGGCTATTACACCGGAATCAATGAATTTGTTAACCAGGCATCCCGTGGTGCGGTTCCTGAGGTAAGTTGCTACTCCCTGATGAACAATCCCATGACTGCGTGTGGCTGTTTCGAGGCCATCGCGGCAATGCTGCCGACCTGTAACGGAATCATGGTTGTAAACCGTGACTTTCTCGGCATGACACCATCCGGAATGAAGTTCACTTCACTTGCGGGTATGGCCGGTGGTGGTATGCAGACACCTGGATTTATGGGTGTCAGCAAGCATTACATGACATCCAAGAAGCTCTTCAAGGCAGAAGGCGGGCTCAAACGTGTTGTCTGGCTCCCCAAAATGCTTAAAGATGAGATTGCGGACAAGTTAAAAGAGGTCTGTGAGGATATTGGAATGCCTGAGCTTTTTGATATGATTGCAACAGAGGAACAGGGAACCACCGAGGAGGAGATTCTCGAGTTCCTGAAAGAGAAGGGCCATCCTGCTCTTGAAATGGAGACCGCTGTATAGGCGGTGTTGCAAGGGTATTGCAACTGCAGTGACAAGATAAAGAGTATTACCAATTATAAATAAAATTCAATTGTATAGAGAACCGGAGGAATCACCATGGCTTTAACAGGTATTCAGATCCTGAAGATGCTGCCCAAGAAAAATTGTGGCGAATGTAGCATCCCTACCTGCCTCGCATTTGCTATGAAAGTAGCGGCAGGTCAGGTGGAAATTGATGAATGTCCATACGTTTCTGATGAGGCCAAGGCCACCATTAGTGAAGCATCAGCCCCCCCCATTCGCACCATTAAAGTGGGTGCTGGAGATGACAGCTTCACCGCTGGTGGTGAAACGTGTATGTATCGCCATGACAAGCGTTTTGAAAATCAGACTGGTATTGCCGTGCTTGTGAGCACGGATATGAGTGATGCCGATGTTGATGGTCGTATTGAACGTTTTAACAAGTTTGAATATGAGCGTGTGGGCGTGATCATGCGTGCTGATCTTATTGCTGTAAAGGATGCCAAAAATGATGAGGCATCCTTTGTTGCACTCACCCGGAAAGTGGTAGACGGTTCTGCCCGCGCCGCTCTTATTCTCATGAGTGATTCCGCTTCCAGTCTTGAAGCTGCAGCAAAGGAATGCGGAGACCGCATTCCCCTGCTGTACGGTGCAACACTCGACAATGCCGAAGAGATGGCCAAACTTGCTGAGTCAGTCAAGGCACCCATTGGTGTTAAGGGAACGAACCTTGACAACTGCATTGAGATATCTGAGAAACTCACCGCTGCAGGCCTCAAGGACATGGTCATTGATACAGGTGCCAGGACACTTCGTGCAGCCTTTGAAGATAATGTCGTTGCCCGCCGTGCAGCTGTCACCTCAAAATTCAAACCCCTTGGTTTTCCGACCATCACCTTTCCCTGTGAGATCACTGATGATCCCATGCTGGAAGCAATGGTTGCATCGGTTCTCATAGCCAAATATGCCGGAATCATAGTGCTTTCCGACCTTCAGGGTGATCTGATCTTCCCGCTCTTCCTGGAACGGATGAACATTTTCACCGATCCTCAGAGGCCAATGGTTGTTACAGAGGATATCTATCCGCTCACCGGACCCGATGAAAACTCACCCGTTGTCATCACCTGTAACTTCTCCCTCACCTACTTTATTGTTTCCGGCGAGATTGAAGGTTCCAAGGTTCCCACCTGGTTGCTCATCAAGGACACAGAGGGACTTTCAGTTCTTACCGCATGGGCAGCAGGTAAATTCGGTGCTGATCTCATTGCTCAGTTTGTCAAGAAGGGTGGCATTGAAGATAAGGTTAAACATCGTGACCTTATTATTCCAGGTTATCTTGCATCCCTCAAGGGAGAGCTTGAAGAAGAGCTTCCTGACTGGAACATCATTATCGGTCCCCGTGAAGCCGGACATCTTCCTGTCTTCCTGAAAGAGTGGAAACCTTCTAACTAATAGGTATTGATGAGCACTGTTACACTGAAAATAAACGGCAATGAGATAGTTGCCGAAAGCGGACTTACCATCCTTGAAGTCGCTAAAAGAGCAGAGATTACAATTCCGACACTCTGTTTTGTTCAGGGAAAGCCCACTGATAATCCATGTGAAATCTGTGTGGTGGAACTGGAAGGTGAAGACGAGCTTATGCGGTCCTGTGTCACCCTTGCACGTGAAGGGATGGTGGTTGAGACTGAATCGGAAAAAGTCATCACCCATCGCCAGGAACGTCTGGCGATTATTTCCGAGACCCATTTTGGAGACTGCAAGGCACCCTGTAATCTGACATGTCCTGGGCAGATTAATGTTCAGGGCTACATTGCACATGTGGCTAAAGGTGAATATGAAGAGGCTTTGCGCCTTGTCATGGAACGGAATCCGGTACCGTTTTCCGTCGGCCGCGTATGTCCCCGTTTCTGTGAAACACGCTGCCGCCGAATCCTTATAGATGAACCTGTTTCCATTAATCATCTGAAACGTTTTGTGGCCGACTGGTGTATGAGCCATGAAATAGATCTTAAAATTCCCAAAGATAAACCCACCGGCAAGCGTATTGCCGTGATTGGTGGCGGCCCAGCAGGGCTCACCGCCGCCTGGTTTCTCACCAGGAAGGGGCATGAGGTCACCATATTTGAGGCAGCGCCGAAACTTGGCGGTGCCCTCAGGTATGGGTTTCCAGACTATAAGATTCCCCGGGAAATTGTAGATTATGAGGTGAATGCTATTCTCCGTATGGGAATAAACATTCGACTCTCTCAGCGCTGGGGAAAAGACTTTACCCTCCAGGATTTGAAAGACATGGGCTTTGACGCCACCTTTATCGGTATTGGAGCAACCGTTGATATACCCTTCGATGTTCCCTGTACTGACAAGGAAAATGTCTATACTGCCGCCAGCTTTCTGAGAATGATCAATGAAGGAAGAAAGCTTGATCTCGGTCGTAAGGCTGCGGTCATTGGTGGAAACAATATTGCAATGGAAGTTGCCCGCGCCCTGGTTCGAGAGGGTGTTGAACAGGTGACCATTGTCTATCCCCGTGCCCGCCTGGAGATGCCTGCCAATCAGCGAAATGTTAAAGAGGCTGAGACCGAGGGAGTGCAGTTTCTGCTCATGGCATCACCGTCAGGGCTCTGTGCCGTACCGGATGATAACGCCAGGCTGAAGCTTGATCTTATCCGGATGAAACTGGGAGAACCTGACAAAAAAGGAAAACGTGATGTATTACCGATCCCGGGTTCAACAAACTCACTGAGTGTTGATACCGTGGTATCCTCTCTTGGTCAGATGGCCGTTGACGGTGTTATGGCCGGAGGAGAACTGGAAGCCCAGCTCAAGATGAAGCCGGGTGGAATGTTCTTTGCCAACCCGCGCAGCTCTGAAACCAGTGTTGAAGGAGTTTTTGCCGGCGGTGATGCAGCAACCGGAACAAAATCGGTTATCCAGGCTGTGGTATCAGCCAGGCGTGCTGCCAACAACATCAATGCCTATGTAATGTCCTGTGAAAAGGACCCTGCGGACAATCGTTTCAACTTTACCCGCGGCAAGTCCTTTGATGATGTCTCTCTCAAGAATTTTGATGGAGTCGGGGTCAACCTGCGTGAGAAGATGCCAACCCGTCCCCCTGAGGTATCCACTCAGGATTACGATGAGGTAAAACTCGGTTTTACCGAGAAAATGGCAAAGCGTGAGGCTGAGCGGTGTCTGAAGTGCGGCTGTACTGCGTTTGAACGCTGCGATCTCAAACGTCTTGACATAGATCTGAAGGTGAATATCAACAAAACCGGGATGGGTAAGGAGCCCGTTTATCCCATTGACACATCCCATCGTGCCATCACCGTTGATCCCAACAAGTGTATTTTCTGCGGACGCTGCGAGCGGTCATGTGAATATGATGCCCTTGAAGTACGGGCAGACTCAATGGATGAGAAAGGACGCCCGGTAGGTCTTGTCATAGATTTCAAAGAGAACTGTGTCTCTTGTGGCAAGTGTGTGGAAAACTGTTCCACCGGTGCCCTCAATAAAAATAACCGAATAGTCCCCATTCAGGCAGAAAAGGTACGTGAGGTACGGACAACCTGTCCCTACTGCGGTACCGGTTGCCAGATGATCCTGAAGGTGAAGGGGCACACTCTGATGGAGATCACCGCTGATCCCGAACTTGGACCGAATTTTGGTGACCTCTGTGTCAAGGGTCGTTTTGGTCATAATTTCATACAGCACCCCGATCGTCTCAAAACACCCATGATCAGGCGTCAGAAGGGAATGCCTCTGGAACCGGTCAAGTGGGATGAGGCTCTCGATTTCATGGCTCAATCCTTTGCCAGAATTCTTGGTGAGAAGGGCCCTGATGCACTGGCCGGTTTATCGTCTGCCAGATGTACAACAGAAGAAAATTACGCCTTTCAGAAGTTTTTCAGGGCAGGGATAGGGACCAATAATGTTGACCACTGTGCCAGATACTGACACAGCCCAACGGTGACCGGTCTGGTCACAGTACTTGGTTCCGGAGCAATGACAAATACCATCAACGGCATCCTTGAGAGTGATGTGATGCTGGTTATCGGCTCAAATACAACGGAAACCCATCCCATCATCGGACTGAGAATGCTTGAGGCAGTTAAAAGAGGCTCAAAGCTGATTGTTGCAGATCCCAGACGTATAAAACTCTGTGATTCGGCGGAATACTGGATGCAGCAGCGGCCAGGTACAGATGGTCCGCTTATCAATGCATTGTGCCATGTGATCTTGCGTGATGGCCTGGAGGATAAACAGTACATAGCTGAACGTGCTGAGAATTTCGATGCCTTCCGGGAGTCCATTACAGATTGCACTCCCCAGTGGGCCGAGAAGATAACAGGCGTTCCGGCGGACACCATTGAAGAGGTTGCCCGCAGTTTTGCACAAGCTGAACGTGCCGGTATTTATTACACCATGGGCATTACCCAGCACACCTCAGGGACTGATAATGTCTGTTGTCTAGCCAACCTTGCCGTTATCACCGGGAATCTTGGAAAAGAAGGAGCAGGGCTCAATCCTCTCCGTGGACAGAATAATGTTCAGGGTGCATCTGATATGGGCTGTAATCCCACATTTTTTCCGGGTTATCAGCGTTGTGCAGATCAGGCTGCACGCGATAAATTCGCCGAACTGTGGGACTGTCCCATATCAGATAAACCAGGACTCATGGCCACTGAAATGGGTGAAGCCATTCATGAGGGAAAACTTGGCGGCCTCTGGATAATGGGAGAAAACCCCGTTATCAGTGATCCCAACAGTTCCCATGTGAAAAAGGCCTTTGAGCAGCTCGACTGTCTCGTT
>JAMOMO010000328.1 GCA_027067035.1 Desulfobulbaceae bacterium | reverse complement strand
GAAAGCGATAAAGTTCTTTTGGAGGTTGGAAATGAGGTGTGGACAGAAGAGTATAAGGTCGGGGCCAGCTCTTCTGAGAATGCAGATAATGAGAAAGAGGCTCTGGGCATAATCATTGATGATCTGTCCGAGAAGATCTATTTGAAAACCCTCAGTATTCTCGCCAAAGAAAATTCCTGAGTAAAAGGAAAATTCAGGACATAAAAAAAGGCCGTTCCCCTCACGGGAACGGCCTTTTTTGTGTCCTGCGCTATCTGTTTTCCGGCAGAACCTGTGAACCTTCGATGGGAATGGCGCCTGTCAACTCCGCTGCCCCGTTCCCATCATCAATCCAGGCTCTAGCCAAGCATTGCGCTGAGTGTCTCTGCAATGGATTTCCCGTCAAGTCCCTGGCTGGCATACAGATCCGCCGGCTTCCCGGAACCACCATACTGTGAGACTCCAAGGCGTTTGAAGGATATCCCTTTTCCAGCCTCGGCAAGTACGGTTCCAACCATGCTGCCCAGTCCTGTTTCAACATGATGATCTTCTACGGTCAGTACAACTCCGGTATCAGCTGCCTGTAAAACAGCATCTTTGTCCAGCGGGACAAGGGACGCCATGTTCAGGACTGCCACGGAATGTCCCGCTGCCTTGAGAATCTCCCAGGCTTCCATTACTGCAGGAACAACTGCACCATAGGTGATGAGCGTTGCATCAGTCCCTCTGCGCAGCCAGTCCCCTTTTCCGGCCTGAAAGCTGTAATCACTGTCAAAGAAGACTGAACCGTCTTCCTTTGTGATAACAGGAGTTTTGGATCGTCCCATTCCAACAAAGACATTTCCGGGAGCAGCGGCTATATATCTGATAATTCTGTCTGTCTGATTGGGGTCTGCCGGCATGAAGACTGAAGACCGGTAATAATTCCGGAAAAGTCCCAGATAATCAATACACTGATGGGTCGGACCGTCTTCACCGACATCAAGACCAACATGGGTTGCAACCACTTTCACGCTGGCATGGTTGAAATCATTGAGCCGGTTCTGGTTGTAGACCTCCGACACGGCAAAGGCACCAAAGGTGCTGAAAAATGTGACCAGACCAAGGCTTGCAAGCCCTCCCGCCATGGTTGCCGCATGATGTTCCTGAATTCCGGCTTCCATGTAGGCCTTGGGAGAATGCTTATGAAAGCCTCCCATCTTCACGGAACCTTCAAGGTCACAGGAGATACCGGTGATGATCATATTGTCATCTCGGTTGTTGGCTTCAGCAAGGCTGAGAAGTGCGTTTCCATAGGCCGAACGGTTATCCAGCATTGTTCCCGCCTCATACACCAGAGGTGTACCACCGGATACTGACAGTTCCGGAGCCTTATACTCCTGAATGGTGTCAGTTGCCACCGGCTGCTGACGGATTGCATTCCACTTCTCAAACTCATCTTCCACACCGAGTTCCGCCATGGCCTTTGCAAGGGAATCACGATCAAGCGGTGAGCCGTGGTATTTGGGAATATTCTC
Source organism: Desulfobulbaceae bacterium (assembly GCA_027067035.1). Classification (GTDB taxonomy): domain Bacteria; phylum Desulfobacterota; class Desulfobulbia; order Desulfobulbales; family Desulfocapsaceae; genus Desulfocapsa. Next base: position 6,995 of record JAMOMO010000328.1, on the reverse strand, counting down.
CATAAAGGATATCCCCTTACTCATAATGGTACGGGAAACAATGACAGTGGGAACGCCGTCACTCTTCTGATAGGCTCTGGAGAAGGTCTGAAAGTAGGCATTATAGTCATGCCCATCCTCAAGATACTGCACATCCCAGTTGTTTGTGGAGTAGAGTGATCGAATGGATTGCGGCATAACCTCTTCCGTGGTGCCGCATATCTGCAGATGATTCCGATCGATGACAACAATGAGATTATCAAGTTTGTACTTCGAGGCATAGCGAATGGCCTCAATGATCTGGCCCTTCTGATGCTCTCCGTCACCCATGAAGACGATAACCTTATTAGAACGGTTCTGAATTTTAAATCCATGGGCCAGTCCAACGGCTGTAGACAATCCCTGTCCCAGGTTGCCCGTATCCCACTCAACACCGGGGACGATTCGTTCAACATGGCCGGGGAATCCTGATCCGGTACGACGGAAGCCGCTGAGGAAGTCCCCTTCCGTAAAGTAGCCGTATTCGGCAAGGGTTGCATACACTGCAGGAGAAACATGACCGATGCTCATGATAACTCTGTCTCTCTCTTCAAGATCAGGCTGTGATGCGTCATGACGCATACAACCATATGTCACCAGCAGGTTGTCAAGGGTTGAAAGTGAGCCGCCGGGATGTCCGGATCCTGCCAGGCTTGTTGAAAGCAGGATATTTTTGGCACAACGCACACGCATCTCCTGCAATGTGCTTAACTCCTCACTGGACAATTCACTGGATTGCATAGTAAGTTGCAAGGTCATTTGGGTCTCCATGATATAGTAGGAAATCTGCAGGCACAGCCGGCAGAAACAAAAAAAACAGTCTCTCTGTTATTTATTATAATTTCAGTCTGTTACAAAACAGTTACGTAACCTTATAGATTCTAACTCGTTTATAAAAAAAAATCAGCAGTAAAAAAATGCTCAGTATTGCTCAAACGAAAATTCATTCGCCATTTATCCTTGCTCCCCTTGCAGGCTACACAGACCTCCCCTTCCGACTGCTCTGTCGTGAACTCGGCGCCGGAATGGTTGTCTCTGAAATGATCAGCTGCCACGGTCTTGTTTACGGTCAGAAAAAGACCATTCATATGCTTGCCTCATCAGCTGAGGAACAACCGCTCTCGTACCAGATTTTCGGATCTGACCCTGAAATAATGGCCCAGGCCGCAGCAATCCTGAAAGACTACTCACCGGCGTTCATTGATATTAATATGGGCTGTCCGGTTCGCAAGGTCACCAGAAAAGGAGCCGGTTCCGCTCTGATGAAGGACATAGGACTGGCCAGGGAAATCATTGAAGCTGTTATTGCAGGCTCCGCTGTCCCGGTTACCGTGAAAACACGGGCCGGTATAGACTCAAAGACCACAACAGCAGTTCAGTTTGCGATCATGGCTGAATCTGCTGGGGCTGCCGCAGTAACAATTCACGGCAGGACATGGTCCCAGGCGTTTTCCGGCAGAGCTGACTGGGACATTATAAAGACAGTGAAGGAAAACGTCACAATTCCGGTGATCGGCAATGGCGATGTGAGCAGTTACGAGGAAGGCATTCTCCGTATGCATGAAACAGGGTGCGATGCTGTTATGATAGGCAGGGCAGCTCTTGGCAATCCCTGGGTCTTCTGTCGTCAGGGCAGGCCCGATTCCCTCCCCATGATCCTGCCTGTGATCAGCAGACACCTGGATCTCATGGAACAGTATCTTGATACACGCCGGGTTCTGGCATATATTCGCAACCACATCAGCCGATACTTTACTCAATTTCCGGGAAGCTCTACTATTCGTAAGGCAATTCATGACTGTGAAGGTTTTTCACAGTTGAGATCATATATCAAAAATCTGTAATAAATAAGCTCTGTTTGCAGCCTGTCAATTTATAGGCTTCAATCCCCTTCCTGATTTCAATTCTTTTTTCATTTCCCTGTAAGAAACATATATCCATAACCATTTAATTAAATTCCTACGATTACTATCCTTTGGAACTATAATAATTTAAACAAATTTTCATATTCTTAACAAAGAGACTCTTCCCAGAAAAAAAATGAATACCAATTCATTGACAAGGCTTAAGCATTTGGCTAAACTGATTTAGGAAGGTTCTAAATGATGTATATGAGCCTTTAAATACTGCTAACATTATTGATAATTTAATACTCTTGCTAATGACCTGACAACCTCTTGTCTCATATCAATTTCATATGTCCACCACCGAACCATCCGAAGATATATCTCGCGTCTATCGTTTCCTTGCCCAATGCATGCAATATCCTGATGCAGAGTGGATGACCCAGGAATTTTTCAATGTTTTTTACAATCTTTTAGGAACACTCGGTGCAGTTGAAGATGGGGTGATGATTAAAAAAGCATTGGACAGTGCCGACGATTTCATTGAAGACCTTCAGGTCGAATATACCAGGCTTTTTATTAACGGAATCCCGCATGTGATTGCCCCGCCATACGGATCAGTCTATATGGACAAGGCACTGCAGGGAGCATTTGCCGGAGATACGCTTGCATTTTACAGGGATAAGGGTTTTGGCATGGATGAAGATGCCGACCTCCCTGACCATTTGATTCATGAACTTGAGTTTCTCTCTCTTCTGGTGGAGGAAAAGGATTTTGCCGGAGAAGAGGAATTCCTGACAAAACTATTTCGACCCTGGTATGAAAAATTTCATCCCAGGGTAACGGAAGGAGCCCACCACCCATATTATCGGGTGGTTGTACAATTAATTGATTTTTTTACTAAGGAGGAAGACAAAGATGGCTTTCAACCTAACGAGGCGTAAATTCCTTCAGACAGCATCCCTGGCAGCAGCCTCGGTACCTCTGTCTAAGGTTGTTTCCGCTAACACCGGCGTCACCAAAGCACCCCTTGATGCAAAGGGAACTGCTGGAGACAAGACCGTTGTGGGTGGAATCTGCGAAATGTGTTTCTGGCGTTGTCAGCTGGTCGGTAAAGTACGTGACGGCCGCCTGATGAAACTGGAAGGAAACCCTAAATCCATTGACAACGGAACTGCAATCTGTGCCCGCGGTAATGCCGGCGTTCAGCTGCTGTATGATGTGGACAGGCTGAAATACCCGATGAAAAATGTCGGAAAACGCGGCGCCCCGAAATGGAAGAAAATTTCCTGGAAGGAAGCCCTTGATGAATGTGGCGCAAAACTTAAAAAAACCGTTGATGAGTATGGACCACAGGGAATCTGTGTTTTCCCCCATGGTGCATCCGCCAAATACCCCATGCACTACTTTGAGCGTGCGGTTGGAACTCACAACGTTTCTGAAGCATCTTTTTTCCAGTGTCGCGGTATCCGTGACACCGCCTATGTCGCCACAATCGGCAAGGCACCTGGCGAAAAAGTTGATATGCCCAACACCAAGGTAATGTTCTTTATTGGAGATCACCTTGGAGAAAACATTCATGTTTCTCATATCAAACAGTACATTCAGGGCCTCCAGAACGGTGCAAAGCTGATCGTTGCTGACCCCCGTTTTTCTGCATCTGCAGCAAAGGCTGACATCTGGGTTCAGATTAAACCCGGTACAGACACCGCCTACATGCTGGCCATCATGAATTACCTTGTCAAAAACAACAAATATGACAAGGCATTTGTTGAAGACTACACTGAGGGCTTTGAAGAATTTGCAGAGGCCATTCAGGAATGGACCCTCGAAAAAGCTGCCAAAGAATGTGATATCCCAGCGGCACAGATCAAGGAAGTTGCCGATATGCTGGCTGCCAACGCACCACACGTTGCCATCCACCCTGGCCGCCACGTGTCATGGCATGGAAACGACTTCCAGCGTCAGAGAGCACTTGCCTGTCTCACCGGAATTCTCGGCGCCTACTATGTGAAAGGCGGCTGGGTTCCACCCAAGGGACCAAAAGTAAAAGGTGTTTCCTGGGCCAAGGAAGAACATGGACATGAGTTCAATCTCAATATCCAGTGCTCCTGCGATGATGAGCCCTGCTCCTTCAATGAGCATCACAAACATGATCTGAATGTCAATCACACAGAACATAAGATCTATCCTTTCAAGCCTCCTGGAACACCCACTGAGCTTATCAGGGACTGTGCCATCTCCGGGAAACCGTATCCCATTAAGAGTTGTGTTGTCTGGGGACAGAATCCCATGCAGACCATTCCCGGTCAGCAGAAGATGAAAGATCTTTTCAAGGCCATGGATTTCGTTATGTGTGTTGATGTTATGCCAACCGACGTCACCGCATGGGCTGATATCCTCCTGCCGGAGTCAAGTTATCTTGAGCGTCACGACTTCATCAAGAAGGGTACCCAGTGGGATCTCTCCAAAGAGCATAAACAGTACATCTCTGCCCGTATGCCTCTTGTTGCTCCGATGTTTGAGCGTAAAGATCAGATTTACATCACCAACGAGATTGCAAAACGTATGGGTAACGGCTCCAAGATTCCTGTGCAGACCATTGAAGAGATGGTTGACAAGAGCCTTGCCTCCGCCAATCTTTCCCTTGCCAAACTGAAAGAGGAAGACGGTATCCATATTCAGCCGGGTAAAGATCCGTATGGAGTGCCCGAGGACTTCACCGTTATGCTCTTCAACGAAGATCTTGAAGAGGCCGGTCATCCAGGTGCACCCACATACAAACCTGTTCCTGATAATCCAAAAGGGTTTGCCAGACTGATTTACGGTCGTGCACCGGTACACACCTTTAACAGAAGTCAGAACAATGTGTGGCTCCACAATGCCATGCCTGACAATCCTGTCTGGGTCAACGACGAAGTCGCCGCCAAACTCGGCCTCATCGACGGAGACACCGTTGGTTTTGTGAACAGTGAAGGAGTTAAATCCGCCACCACAACAACTGTCAAAGTCACCGCTGGAATCAGAAAAGACTGTGTCTATATGTACCACGGTTTCGGTTCTGCCAACCCTGCCCTCAGTATTGGACACGGAGCTGGTGTTGACGATCAGAGCCTGATTACAAAACTGGCTATTGATCCTGAGACTGGTTGTAGTGGAATGAGAAATAACTTTGTTAAACTGATAAAAGATGGAAAGGTTCTGGACATTCCAGCCTGATCTAATCTTATAGCCTTTTCAGGAGGATATATTCAATGCAATATGGAATGATCATAGATCTGGAACGCTGTGTGGGCTGTCATGCCTGCACCATTGCCTGTCGGGCAGAGTGGGAAGTTCCGGTTCCTTACCAGCGTAACTGGGTAAAACGTCTCGGTCCCACTATGACCGATGATGGAATGGCCTCAACATATTATCCCGGCCTCTGCAACCATTGCGACAAGCCGCCATGTGTGGATGAGTGTCCAGCAGATCCCGTTGAGATGACATTTAAAGATGCCAAATCAGGCAAAACCAAAACCATGGAAGTGGCTGCTACCTGGAAGGATCCATTTGATGGAACCGTACAGGTTGATAAAAACCGCTGCCTTGGCTGTGGTGCATGTGCTGACGCCTGTCCCTATGGCGCCCGTTATGTGAACCCGGATCTTGCTGATGATGACAGTGAGGGTAAGGTTGACAAATGTACTTACTGTAAACCTCGTGTTGAACAGGGCCTTCAGCCTGCCTGTGTTCAGACATGTATTGCCGGAGCCCGTATTTTCGGCGATCTTTCTGATCCCAACTCAAAAGTTTCACAGTACGTGAAAAAAGGTGCCAAAGGCCTTGAAGTAAAAGATGGTCACATTGGTCCCAACTCCCGTTATTTCGGTAACAAGAAAGACATGGGACTGCTCTTTACAGACTACACACCTGAGCTTGCCGACATGGGCAGCGTTAAACGCCGCGCAATGATGGCCTCCATGGTGAAACCTGCCATGAGAAAAGCAAGAGACATTGGTGTTCTTGGTCTTGCAGGTGCCATGCTTGTAAAAAGCCTTTCAGAGGATAGCGAAAAATAAGTAGTTCCGCTTTCTTTTGTCTGCAGAACAAAGGGGATTTCCTTCATCGGGAAGTCCCCTTTTTTTATTTTCTGTTAACAGAGCCGGAAACTAGGAGAATATAAAGACAAAGCGGTCATCATCAATGGAGATGCGCAGACGTCCGTCATGGTTCCTTCCATAGACTTCCCATCCCGGCACATCATCAAACTCACACTTCAAACAGCATGGTGAATGAACACCCTTTTCCCTGTCACACCATGAAACAAGGAGAGTAAACTCATTTCCCCCGGCCGCTATGACTTCGGCTATTTTCCTGCTCTGATCAAAATCTGGGCTGTATCCGTCAAATCTGCAATCAACTCTTGTCATTTTTCAGCCACCTTTTCTTCTTTTTTTTCCAGTTGTTTCAATCTCCAGTTCAGTGCCTGTCGTGTTATTCCAAGCATCTGAGCAGCTATTGCCTGGTTTCCCTGAGACCGCTGCAGCGCTTCCCTTATGAGCAGTCGACTGGACTCTTTCAACGTTGGCAGTGAGGAAAGAATTGAAAAAACCGTTTCTCCTGTTGCCGGTTCCACAGCTGGTTCCGGTTTTCCCGTCCGATGTTCAATGTATTGTTTAAAAACATCCATGGAAAGAATTCTGCTCTGATGTTTGGACAGAGCATCAAAGACCATTGACTGTAATTCCCGGACATTACCTGGGTAGCTGTAGGTTCCCAGCAGCATCGGAAGTTCATTCGGGTAGACAGGTTTGGTCTTATTAAGACGTTTTGCACTCTCTTCCAGAAAATAATCAAGCAGCAGGGGCAGATCGTCAAGACGTTCCCGCAGGGGGGGGACATGCACATGGTGGGTACGCAGTCTGAAAAACAGGTCCTGACGGAATTCACCGGATTCCTGCAGGCTTTCCAGGTCCCGATGGGTTGCAAAAATCATCCTCACATTTGTTGACCGGGCGATGTCAGACCCCAGTGCATAATACTCCCGTTCCTGAATCAATCTCAGCAGTTTCACCTGGGAGCCCGGGCTGAGATCACCGATTTCATCAAGGAACAGGCTTCCGTCATTGGCTGCCACAATCAGGCCTTTCC
>JAMOMO010000327.1 GCA_027067035.1 Desulfobulbaceae bacterium | reverse complement strand
GTCGGAGCGTGCCCTTTCAAAGAGACCATATTCAAACATCACCGGGGTGACTGCCGTGGCCGTTGCGGCAAGTTCGGTGATCCTGCTGAGCTGGCCGGAGTCAACGTGGGTCTCGAAGAGTCCGAGCGCCAGGGCGATCTTCCGGTCATCACCCGGGTTGATGAGTGCCGGGACTGCGGCAACATTGCGGGTGGTGCTGTAGGTGTCGGTCTGGACACTGAGCAGTGGTATGGTCTGGTCCCGGCCGGTGAGCAGGCGCATGGTGTTGTCACCGGGACGGAATCCGCCGGAGAGCAGAATCCCTGCAACGTTTGGATAATTTACCGAGAAGAGGGTGGAGAGGGATGCCAGGATGATGTCATCCCGGTCGCCCGGTACAATGATAAGGTCACCGTCTTCCACATGGCTGAGGAAATGCTCCATGGTCATGGCGGCAATCTTGAACTGCTTGACGATGCGATCCATGCCCTCTTCACGGCCGAGCACATTGACACATCCCAGTGCTTCACTGATATCAGCAAGGGAAGGTTTGTCCAGCTCCTCATTTTCCGGCAGCAGAAAGACAGGGGCACCGGCGGAATCCTCAGGGTCATCAAGTTCCACCTCCAGTACACCCAGAGTGTCTTCCGCCATGCGGTTGACAAAGGTGGCCAGGTGGGTGCAGCCCGCCTCGGTGATGGCATCTGCGGTGATCTTAATCTCCTTGGCAATATCACGGGGAGTCTGATCCATGCCGTTTAAGACGCCGATGAAGGGACAGCCGAGGTTCTTGGCAATCTCCATGTTGATGTCAACATCAAAGGCGGAGAGGAAGGAGGTGGAGTTCAGGCCCTGGCAGAGGACGAAGTCATACTGTTCCCGCAGGATGGTGAGTCTGTTTATCAGCTCCTCAAGGAAAAATTTGATCCTGCCCTCGGCAACAAAGGATTTCACCTCAGCCGCTTCAAAGCCGTAGCTTTCCTCATAGCTCATGTTGGGGCAGTAACGGCCGCGAATAAGATCTATGTCCGGGTCAAGATCTCGGTCCGTATCAATGACAGGGCGGAAAAAGGCGACATTTCCCACGCTGCGGCTGAGAAACTCCATGATCCCCATGGTGACCACAAGTTTTCCCGCTTCAGGTTCCAGGGAGGCGATATAGAGGGTGTTTGCCTGCATTGTGCTCAAGAATCCTCGGGAAAGGGTGGTGGGTGTGGGGGTGAAAAAAACAGGCCCTCAGCGCTGTATCGGCACCGGGGGCCTGTGGTATCCTCTTGTTGCGTTACTCCCACTCGATGGTTGCCGGAGGTTTGGAGGAGATATCAAAGACAACCCTGTTTACCCCGCGCACCTCGTTGATAATCCTGGTGGAGATTTCACCGAGGAGATCGTAGGGCAGTTTTGACCAGTCTGCGGTCATGGCATCGCGCGAGTCCACGGAGCGGATGGCAATGACATTCTCATAGGTGCGGTTGTCTCCCATGACGCCTACGGTCTGGATGGGAAGGAGCACGGCAAAGGACTGCCATACCTTTCGATACCAGCCGCTCTTTTTCATCTCTTCAAGGACGATGACGTCCGCCTGGCGGAGGATGTCGAGGCGCTCTCTGTTAACTTCGCCCATGATTCTGATACCCAGGCCGGGTCCGGGGAAGGGTTGTCTGTAGATTGCCTCTTCCGGCAGGCCAAGCTCAAGGCCCAGGTCCCGAACCTCATCTTTAAAGAGCTCGCGGAGCGGCTCGATGAGGTCAAGTTTCATGATCTCCGGCAGGCCGCCTACGTTATGGTGTGACTTGATGGGGGCTTCGCCCATGAATGAGACGGATTCGATGACGTCAGGGTAGAGGGTTCCCTGGGCCAGGAAATTCACCTCTCCAAGCTTGGCCGCCTCTTCCTCAAAGATTTTGATGAAACCGAGGCCGATCCGTTTCCGTTTTATCTCCGGATCAAGGACATTGTCCAGTTCAGCCAGAAAAAAATCAACGGCATCGACATGGATGACCTTGAGCTGGCTCTTTTCGCGGAAAAACCGAAGGATGGATTCACTCTCGCCAATGCGCATCAGGCCGTTGTCCACGTAGATACAGGTAAGCTGATCTCCAATGGCTCTGTGAACCAGTGCTGCGGTGACCGATGAGTCAACGCCGCCTGACAGGGCGCAGATCACCTTGTTGCTGCCCACTTTTTCCTGGATGCCCTGAACGGTTGCCTCGATAAAGGATGCCATGGTCCAGCTCGGGCTGCATTTACAGATGCCGAAGATGAAATTCCGCAGGATATCCGTTCCGATAAGCGTGTGGGCAACTTCCGGGTGAAACTGGACAGCCACAAAGGGTTTGGACGTATGGCGCAGTGCAGCATAGGGGGAATGGTCGCTCACTGCCGTGGTCTCAAATCCTTCAGGGATCACTTCAATGCGGTCACCGTGGCTCATCCACACCTGGTGCTGGGGGACGCCTGTCTCCAGACCGGCAAAAAGGCCTTCAGTGTACTGGACTGTGAGGTTGGCCTTGCCAAACTCCCTCTTGGATGCATTTTCAACTTTGCCGCCCAGCTGCTGTATCATCAGTTGAGCGCCGTAGCAGATACCGAGGATGGGCAGGTCCAGTTCAAAGATGGCCGGATCGGAGAGGGGAGCGTCGTCATCATAGACTGAACGCGGTCCGCCGGAGAGGATGATCCCCGTGGGCTTCATATCCCTGATGGCCTCAATGGAGGTGGAGAAGGGGTGGATTTCACAGTAGACCTTCTGCTCTCTGATACGTCTGGCGATGAGCTGGGTGGTCTGGGAACCGAAATCAAGAATCAGGATTTTTTCGTCATGAATGTTCATAATAGTGGGCCGGTGCCTGTGCATGCTTCACGGCCGGATACCTTGCTTTTTGTTTATCTGGAGTTGTGTTTCAATTGTTACGCAGTCCGGTAATTGGGCGCTTCCTTGGTAATAATGACATCATGGACATGGGATTCACGGAGGCCGGAGGCGGATATTTTTACAAAGCGTGCCTTCTCGCGCAGCTCTTCAATACTTGCTGCACCCACATAGCCCATTCCGGAACGCAGTCCGCCAAGGAGCTGATAGATTACACTGGAAAGCGGTCCGCGGTAGGGGACCTTTCCTTCAATGCCCTCGGGGACAAGTTTGGACTGACTGGAGACCTCTGACTGAAAATACCTGTCTGATGAACCCTTGCGCATGGCGCCAAGAGAGCCCATGCCGCGGTAGCCCTTATAGGTCCGCCCCTGATAGAGGAACGTCTCCCCCGGTGTCTCATCGGTTCCGGCAAAGAGGGAGCCGATCATGATGGCGTGGGCTCCGGCACCGATTGCCTTGGCCAGTTCACCGGAGTGCTTGATGCCGCCGTCTGATATGATGGGGACCTCATGTTTTGAGGCAACCGCCACGGCATTCTTGATGGCGGTCATCTGCGGCACGCCAACACCTGCCACAATGCGGGTGGTGCAGATGGAGCCGGGCCCCACACCAACCTTTACACAGTTGGCACCGGCGTTGATCAGGGCCTCTGTGCCTTCGGCGGTTGCCACATTTCCGGCTATGATCTGCAGGTCCGGGAATGAAGCCCTGATCTGGGCCACGGCCTCAAGGACGCCCTGAGAATGGCCATGGGCTGAATCAACAACAACGATATCAACACCGGCATCAACCAGTTGCTGGGCATTTGCCTCAATATCGCTGCCGACCCCGAGTGCTGCTCCCACCAGGAGTCTGCCGAGATCATCCTTGGCGGCAAGGGGATATTTTTTGATTTTTTCCAGATCCTTGATGGTGATCAGTCCACTGAGGTTTCCATTGTCGTCAACCACCAGCAGCTTTTCGATGCGATGCTCGTGAAGCAGGGCCTTGGAGTGTTCAAGGTCGATGCCCACCCTGGCGGTGACCAGGTTTTTGCTGGTCATGACATCACCCACGCGTAACCCGTCGTCTGAGACAAAGCGAAGGTCCCGGTTGGTCACGATCCCGACGAGTTTGCCGTCACGGAGGACGGGAAGCCCGGAGATCTTGTACTTTGCCATGATCTTTTCGACTTCCGCCACGGAATGGGTCTCTTTCACGGTAATGGGATCAATGATCATCCCTGATTCAGATTTCTTGACCCGTTCCACCTCTTTGGCCTGTGACTCTATGGACATGTTTTTATGGATGATGCCCAGACCACCCTCACGGGCCATGGCAATGGCAGTGCGGTGTTCGGTTACTGAATCCATGGCGGCACTGATCAACGGCGCGTTGAGACGGATGCTCCGGGTGAGCTGGGTGGCAAGGGATACTTCATTGGGGAGAACCTGGGAGGCTGCGGGGCAGAGGAGCAGGTCGTCAAATGTGAGTGCAACTTCTATGGTATCAGGTAACATGAGAGCTCCTTTTTCAAAAATTCGAATGAAAAATGGGATAAAATAGAATAACATGCTGATTTCTTATCTACTTTATCCGATAGAGTTTAGTGGAGCAGTACAGCACAGGGCTATTTTAGCATTGAAGCTGAAAAGTTCAAAACTTTATTCAGCATCGGCCATAACTCTCCGGAAATTCCGGTATATCTGCAGGGATGAATGCTGCCTGCAGGGATGAAAACGGGCTACTCCGATGGTGGACAGCGGATTACATTTTGCCTTAACAGTTCAAGTGTGCTCTACTTTAAAAAGAGAGAGGAGAGTAAAAAATGTTACTTGAAATCAATCCAGACAACCCTCAGCAGAGACTTATTCAACAGGTGGTGGACCGGCTGAAGCGTGGAGCCGTTATCTGTTATCCAACGGATACCGGTTATGGTATCGGCTGTGATTTTTCCTGTCAAAAGGCTGTCAAAAAAATCATTCAGATCAAGAACCGTCCGAAGGGGAAACCCTTTTCCTTTATGTGTTCAGACCTGAAACATATCAGCAGTTATGCCCATGTCTCCAACGTCGCCTATCGTCTTCTGAAGAAAAATCTTCCCGGTCCCTACACATTTGTTCTGCCCGGAACAAAAATGGTTCCCAAGGCCATGGTAACGAAACAGAAAACCGTGGGTATCAGGGTTCCGGAGAATGCAATCTGCCGGATGCTCCTGGAAACCCTCGGGAATCCAATTATTAACACCTCGCTTCCCACTGAGGAGGATGGCCCTTCCATTGCAGATCCCTGGGATATTGACCAGCTCTATGGAAAACAGGTGGATCTGGTTGTGGATGGAGGGGATGTCTATCCCGACCCATCATCTCTCATCGACCTGACCGGAGATTATCCCGTGGTTCTGAGGGAAGGAAAAGGGGATGTTACCCCTTTTCGATAGCTCTTCCCGGTGGTGATTCTTTCCAGTCTTCTGGTCACTCCATCTTCACCTACTCTTTGATGAGTGCTTCCTTAAGGGATTTACTCATGGTGAAATGGATGGTCTTGCGTTCCGGAATATTCATGATTGTTCCGGTCTTGGGGTTCTTGGTGCAGCGTGCCTTCCGTTTCCTGACGGCAAAACTGCCAAATCCCCGAAGCTCAATGCGACGCTCTTCTTTCAAGGCATCCTCCATGGTCTTGAGCATGATGTCCAGGGCGGTGGTCACGTCATTTTTGTGGAGAGACAGCTCGTTACTTACTTCATTGACAAGTTCTTTTTTTAGCATGGCTATTACTTATATGCCTGTGAGGCAGTGAAAAATGTAAATTTTATAAATGTTTGACGCCGTGTCGAGTCGACGCAGGCGACAAGTCCCGCAGCTGTGCTGGTACTCGGGAGTCCGGTGTTATCAGACGGTCGTATGACGCGTTAGCCGCACCTTGGACAGTCGAGGACAGAGAACCACCACAGGCTACAGATATAAAAAAAGTTGTTTTACCGGGAGCAGTACTTGCTTCCGGCAAAACAACCTGTTGGGCCTGGCAGAGATGTGAGGATTACTTCTCTTCCGAAGAATCTTCACTGCTGTCATCGCCGGCAGCTGCCTTGAGCAGATCGCCGAAGGTGGAAGGAGCAGCAGCTTCTGCCTCTTCTTTCTTCTTGGCGTAGTTCTCGGCAGCACCTTCCTCACCGTCCTCTTCAAGGGTCTTGATGGAGAGACCGATCTTCCTGTCCTTGGCAGACACATTGATAACAATGGCCTTTAAGGTATCACCTACCTCGTACATTCCAACCGGGGTCTTCACTTTGTCTTTGGAGATCTCAGAGACATGCACCAGACCTTCGATTCCTTCTTCCAGCTGAACAAAGACGCCGAAGTCAGTGACGTTGGTGATCTTTCCTTCAATGATGGTTCCTGAAGGATAGTTGTTGTACGCCGCCTGCCATGGATCGGGCTCAAGCTGTTTGATACCGAGGGAGAAGCGCTCATGCTCTTTATCAATTTTCAGGACAACGGCCTGGATGGTCTCACCTTTGGAGTATTTCTCTGAAGGATGCTTGATGCGCTCGGTCCAGGAGAGATCGGATACATGGATAAGTCCGTCAATACCTTCTTCGATGCCGATGAATATACCAAAATCGGTGATATTCTTGACCTTTCCTTCGATAACAGAACCAACGGGATAGTTGTCGGTGACCAGATCCCAGGGATTGGGAAGGAGCTGCTTCATGCCGAGTGAGATACGTTTGGTCTCAGGCTCGATATTCAAGACCATGATCTCAACTTCATCGCCAACGGTGACCATTTTGGATGGGTGGCGTGGTTTCTTGGACCAGGTCATTTCAGAGACGTGAATCAATCCCTCAACACCTTCTTCAAGCTCTACAAAGACACCGTAATCGGTGATGGAGACAACTTTGCCAACGGTTTTCTCACCAACGGGGAAGCGCTCTGCAACGGTGGCCCATGGATCCGGTTTCAGCTGTTTTACACCCAGAGATACCCTGTCGTGCTCTTTGTCATATTTGAGAACCTTGACTTCCAGTTCCTGACCCACTTTATACAGTTTGGCCGGATGGGAAACCCGTCCCCAGGAGAGGTCTGTGATATGACAGAGGCCGTCCATGCCGCCCATGTCGATGAAGAGACCATAATCGGTGATATTGGTGATTGCTCCCTTGATGATCTGTCCCTCTTCGAGAACTGAACGCATCTTCTCGCGAAGTTTGGCGCGGGCCTCTTCGAGAATTGCACGACGGGAGATAACCACGTTGTTGCGTTTGCGGTTGAACTTGAGGATCTTGAAATCAAAGGTTTCGCCGATGAGTGCATCGAGATCTTTAACAGGACGCAGGTCGATCTGAGAATAGGGAAGGAATGCGGGTACGCCGATGTTGACGGACATGCCGCCCTTGACACGATTTTCAACTTTTCCTTCAATGGTACCGTCTGCTTCCTGGATCTTGGCGATATCTTCCCATACCTTGATGGCTATGGCTTTGTCCCGTGACAGCAGCAGGCCACCTTCATCTTTGCGGCGTTCCACAAAAACTTCAAAGGTGTCGCCAACATTGAATTCAATGCCTTCGTCCAGCTGGAATTCGGATTTGGCTATATAGCTCTCAGCCTTGTCTCCGACATCTACAAGAACGTAATCGTCCACAGTACCGATAATGGTACCGATGGCAACGTCGCCGACGTTAACCACTGTATTGTTTTCTTCCATTTCGAAGAGTTCTGCAAAGCTCATCTCTTCGTCGTTGTCCGGGGTTGTTTGTTTAAGTTCCTCTGTCATGGGTTTCTACTCTTCCAGCGGCCTGAGTGTTACGGCCAGGTGTTAAGGTTGTCAGTTTGTCAACGAAATCGTTGACTCTAAAAGTAAAGAAAGGCCACAGCTTCACGCTGCAACCTCAGATCTTGTAAAACACTACTTTATAGCAAAATAAAAATGGAAAGACAAGAACTTCTTGGGGGGAAGTCTGAAAAAAACAGGCCGTCTTCAGGGAAGCTCTCTGCCGGAGCGGGTGCAGATCATCTCCCTGAAGATACGATGATCTTACCTGATAAGGGTTTTGATGATATCCTTTTTGCCGATGATTCCAACCAGTTTTTCTCCGTCAAGAACGGGAAGTGTGTGGACATTGTCTTCGGCCATGATGGTGGCAATTTCGTCCAGTCCTGTCTGGGGTGGAATGGTCCTGGGGGAAGGGCTGCAGATTTCAGCTACTTTACTGGCAGCCATCTTCTTCATTTCAGCTTCCATTTTGTCAGGGTTTTCAAGATAGAAGACTGAGTCCAGGATGGTTATTACCGTGGGGATGTGGAGTTTCTTGGACTGGTCGATGAGGTCGCTTTCGGTGACCACGGCATAGAGCCTGCCTTCTTCGTCCAGCACAGGTGCACCGCTGATGTTGTTGCTGGTGAGAATGCGGGCCAGTTCTGCAACCGGAGTATCTTTTTGAACGGAAATAACGTCTTTTGTCATAATATCTTCTGCTGTGAGCATGATTGATTTCTCCTGGTTTGAACGGGCAGAGCTTCTGCGGTGACGGTCTCTTTTATGGAATGATTATACCATCTCCTGACTCGGAACTTCAACAGATATCGGGTGAGTGTATTGAAATGATGCAAAGCACGGTGATGGGTGCCCGGGGATTATTCTGATTTCTGATTGCTTATCCGGGA
>JAMOMO010000326.1 GCA_027067035.1 Desulfobulbaceae bacterium | reverse complement strand
TGAGAGTCAGGTGCCTATAATTTACATTATGTGAAAGAGAGATTGAATCCGAAGGTTCATTGATAGGGTAAATTTAACCTGTCACATTGAACGTCCAACAATGATTGATGGCGTTGACTCAGCTACCTTGAATATTTCATCTATCAATTATCCTCTGGGGTGCCTTGGGACTGAGCTGGGATCTCTTTGCAGATCTTAGGGGCATGAGAAGGTCACCCTGTCGGATACAAAAACTCTTTGATCTTATTTTGTTACATCGAGTTCCTCCTTTTAAACGGTCTGTTAGAGTTACCTTGGAGCTTATACCTGAATTTAATGTGGATCTTGAATCTGTCCCTTTTGGAGTTCTGTATTTACACAGATTGGAGTGTTAATTTGTTCACGTCAAAAAGTTTTGAAGAATCAAATTTTGCTCCCTGACCTACATACCATAGAGCACTTGCCAGTTTTCTCATGATTGCGATTATCGCTTTCTGTTTTACCTTGCCATCTCTTTGCAGTTTTTTCTGGTACCAGGCTTTTATAACCGCATCCTTCTGAATGAGCCGCAAAACAGCAAGATACAAATACATCCGGGCTAACCCTGAACCACGTTTGGTTATTCGTAATTGTCCTTTATGCCTGCCGCTACTGTGTTCCCTGAGATTCAAACCCAATGTTTTCACAATACTGGCTGCATTGTTATATTTTTGCATATCTCCAAGTACTACATACAAAACAGCTGCTGTCATCTTCCCCAGTACCTCAGACATGTTACGCACTGAATCAATTCCCTGAGTCAGTGACTCTATTCTACGTTTTGCCTGGCGACACAACTGCTGGAGCCTTCGAATTTCAATGCAGAGCTCCTGGATCTGCTCTTGTTCAGCCTTCACGCTCTTCACGCCAAGTGAGCTTGAGGCACTTTTAAGAATTGCTTCTTTCTTACTTTTGACAAGGAAATTATTTCCTACCCTGGACATCAACCTCCTTGCCTGAGTTGAGTTTTTTGCTACTCGCTCGGGAACCCCATATGTAATCAGAAGTTCCAATAATGTCGCAGATTGCAAATCCAAAAGTTGTGTAAGCTCTGGCCAAAAACGCATTACCAATCCTTCCAGCTTGTTTATATTACGATGGTATGCTGAATCATAGATTTCCAACGTCTTAATAGATGCGGTTAATTCACGTTGAGCATCATCAGGCATTGGCCACTCTTTACTAAGACCCTGCTGGTGGAGACGGGAGATAATCGTGCAGGCTTTTGCATCATGCATGCTTGGTACTCCGTCAAAAACTTCTGCTGCGTCATGGCATCTTTTGGGACTTACTCTATACACTGCTATCCCTGCATTAAGGAATTGACTACGAAGGCTGTCACCATACGTGCCACTTGGCTCCATAACAACTTCCAGTGAACTCCAGGATAGCTCTTTCAAGATTATATCCAGAAGAAAGTTGGTTTCTACCGGATGTTTCCATTTAAGGGTTGCAAAGACTTGCTGATCGTTACCCACAATAACTGCAAAAAAATCTTCCTTGGCAACATCTACAGCCAGTACGATATCATTACCATCTACTTGTTCCTGTAATTTCCCCAAATTTAATTCCTTGACTTTTGTGGCCCGATAAATTCTCTTTTTCATGGATCCTCCTGTTTTGATAGCAATTTATTTGGCTATATTTTGTGTTAATAAACTTGGAGGATCCTGTCACTTTCTTAGTACTTATTATAGCTGACTGAATGCGG
>JAMOMO010000325.1 GCA_027067035.1 Desulfobulbaceae bacterium | reverse complement strand
GAGGGATGAAACTTCCAAATCCTCTGAGTTTTACTGTCTCACCCCGGGTGAGAGCCTGAGTGAGGGTCCGGGCAAGGACTGTGAGAAATACTTCAGCCTGTTCCCGGGAAAGTGTACTGTTTTCAGCAATTTCCTCCGCTCCAAGGAGCTTTTCAGAAGTCATCTCCAGAAAACCCACTCCGTTACATTCAGGACAGTCTGTGTAGGAAAACTGAAAGCGGCTGACTCCGCCAAACCATGTCATTTGTCCGGTTCCGTTACAGCCGGGGCAGGGATCGCTCAGGGTGTTTTTCATGGGGTTGAAGGGGGGTTGTATGGTTTTGGGTGATCATGGAAATACATTTTGCTAAATCCTGTCGTTGAGAATGATATAGTATGTTTTTTCAGGGCAGTGCAATGAAAAATTCATTTTTACGAGCGGTTTTGTGAAAACTTTTTCCAAATATTCTGCAGATCTGCTATATCAGTGTTTATGTTTGCAGTTAATGTGTTTTTTTAATACTTTAGGAGGTTGGAAATGAGTGTATTGAGAACGATGGCAGGACGGTTGTCTGTTTTTGGCTGTGTAATGCTGCTGCTGGCGGCATGTGTCAGTGGTCAGTCGGGTCAGGGGAGTGCTGAAGGTGCAGGTCCTGGTGGAGCTGCCGTGACGGAATCCGGAATTGAAAAACTGGAACTCGGCTCTGTTGAAGAGATGGTGGCAGGAGCACCTTTGGCTGCAAAGTATGATAATATTGTTATTGCTTCCTTTGATGCCGATGAACAGATCAGTAGAGATTATCCCAATGCTGCTTCAGAATGTGAGTTGCAGATAGTCAGACAGCTGAAATCCAAGAACAGTTACAAGAACGTGACAGAAGATGATACCAAGCGTTTTCCGGGAAAAACCGCTGTTGTGAGCCTGAAGATTGTTGAAATGCGAATCACCAGTAGTGCCGCCAGAATGTGGGGCGGTGTCTTTGCGGGAAGTTCATCCATGGAGGTACTGCTGCAGATCCGGGATGCGGGGAGTGATGCCGTCTTACATGAGAAGATTCTCAGCACTTCCAACAGTGCCTGGGCTGCTTCCTATACCGGTGGTTCCAGTGATGCCAGCCTGCCGTCTGATTTTGGTATCCTCATTGGAGAGTATCTCTCCAAGGTGATTCCGGCAAAATGATCTGTTGTTGACAGTGTCCTGATGTATCTCTCCGGCCGGATGTCGGAGAGATACATTATTGTCCTATCTTCGTTTGCCGATGAGGGAACCCAGGATTCCCCTGACCAGTGAACGTCCTATCTGGGAGCCTATGCTCCGGCCAATGGATTTCAGAGTGCTCTCCAGGATGCTCTGCCGTTGTCTTCCGGGTTTTCTCTTCTCTTTTGCCTCCCGCGCCGCTGTCTTTTCCCGTTCCAGTTCAGCTGCCGCTTCCTGCCGTTTCCTGAAAAGCTCCTCTTCCCGGGCCTTGAGGAGTTCGTAGGCCGATTCCCGGTCAAGTACCTGCTCATAGCGTCCCTTTATGGGCGACCTCTCCATCAGCCTGCTTTTTTCCTCGGCGCTAATGGGCCCGATCTGGGAGTGGGGCGGGGCCATGAGGCACCAGTCCACAACGGTGGGACGTCCCTTGGTGTCGAGTGTGGAAACCAGAGTTTCACCAACCCCGAGTTCGGTAATGGCCTTTTCCGTGTCAATGTCCGGGTTCTGGCGAAAGGTCTGGGCGGCAACCCGTACTGCTTTCTGGTCTTTGGGGGTAAATGCCCGCAGTCCG
>JAMOMO010000324.1 GCA_027067035.1 Desulfobulbaceae bacterium | reverse complement strand
AATCATATTCAGATCCATATCAATTTTTTTCACTGGAAAATCAATCCATCCCTTCCCCGCCATGCTGATCTCCGGGGACTCAAGGCTGAGGGAGCTGAATCTGGCCACCCCCTCCTTCACTTCAAATCCTGCAGTGATCCTGTCCACGGGCAGCCCCTTGGTACTGTAGGAGGGCAGACTGAATGTCACAAGAGCGGGAATGGTATTCACCAGAGCAAGGATATTATTCAATCCTTTAAAATCCCGTAATATGGTGTTCTCCACCTGAAACATTGCCGTGAAATCATCAAATTCCCCCTTGGCAGCCAGACTCAGGGTACCAGAGCTGAACGTTGCGCCCGGAAACATGCCATTCATAAAATCGTCATCAAGCCCTGATCCGGCAAGAACAAATCCTGTATCTTCATCAATATCAAATGTTATTTTCCCCTGATGATGATCAAGCTGTATGCTGGTTTTCTTCCCGGAAAACTGGAGATGAATGGTATCTGCAGGAAGCTGCCGTTCCGGAGACAGAACAATGGAGGCATTTTGCGCCTCAATACTTCCGCTCAGCTGCAGGGACGCACCGGAATCTTTTTCAGAAAGACCGGAGAGGTACTCGCTGAACTTTATGATTGCAGGAGCATTAAAAGAAATATCCTGTGACCGGATCTTCAGCACATCCTTGTAGGCAATCGTGACACCATCGTTCACCACTGCCCGCAGGCCATCCTTCTCCTCATAGCTCCCATGGATACGATAAAGATCCACTGGCTTGCCATCTTCCACAAGCAGCGCATAGGGATACACCAGCTCAGCAGAGAATGTATAGGCCCCGCCACCCTTTGAGACAAGTTCAAAGCGCCCCGTATTCAGCTTGTATCTCTGCAGCAGGGGAGAATGATTGCAGACAGTAGCCAGGTCTTTAAAGAGCAGCACCCAGCTGTTATCTTCACCAGCGGTGATGGACATGCCAAGGGCATCGATTTCAAGAAGCAGTCCCTCATCACGTTCATCAACTTTGATGGTCAGACCATCATCGGGGCTAAGGAAATGGCCGATACTCTCTTCCTGGATATCAAGATCTTCCAGCAGGAACTCCCCTGTCCTGCTCAGATGATTGAAATGTCCGGAAATGGCTGACTCAAACATCGTCCCATACTGAATTTTTCCGTTCCGCACCGAGAACAGCGTATCGGAAAAGCTGAACTCTGAAGGAAAGAGGGTTACAGGAACAGTGTTCAGCCGCCACATCGACTCTTCTGTGCTGCGGATGGTCAGCTCCCGGTCAAACCCGATCTTCAGTCCGGACACGGCCCTGGCCAGCTCCAGCCCCTTCACTTTACAGTGAAGCAGACTGGCCTGCAGGTCCAGTGTCTGCTTTTGAAGTGAAAAGGTCCCTGAGATCTCGGTATCAAAATACGGCGGTGCCGCAAAAGTGGTTCTGGAAATCTCCCCGGACAGAGTCTTCAGGGTGAACGGAGTGCTAAAACTGCCCAGAGTAAGAGAAAGGCCGCCGGCTTTCCAGGAAGAAGCCCCGGCATTGACCAGTGCGCTCT
>JAMOMO010000323.1 GCA_027067035.1 Desulfobulbaceae bacterium | reverse complement strand
TGCGCTCTGTGCTGTGACACTGTAGTGGAGATGCGGCCTTGGAGCCGAATCATCAAGTGTCAGTTCCTTGTTCCCCAGCATCACCCTGCACTCCTGAATATCAATATCATATTCCCCGGTTCCTGCAGCAGCATCAAAGCTGCCCTGAATATCAGCCATGAGGATATCTGCAAGCCGGAGACGAAGCGTCTCAATATCCACCCTGCTGTCATCCAGAACTATTCTGGTATTCTCAACGGCAAACTCCTGACCATTGTAGGAAAAAGCTCCTTTGACGATTTCAAAAACGCCCTTTGCCGTCACCAGTTCCTTATTAAGATTCACGGTAATGGTCAGATCCGCCGCCGTTGTCCCGTCTGTCTGCAGAAATGGAAGAGGAATATCATAATACTCAACAAGGTTGACAATATCTCTGTTCACCCGGGCATGGGTGACAATCCTGGCAATAAGGAGGATATTATCGGGATCGTTAAAATCTATATCAAGCCACGAATCTTCCGTGTCCTGCCCGTAAAAACTCCCCCGGTTGGGTGTAATAATGAGAACACCTTTTTGAAACAGTACATCGGTGAAATCTGTCTTGATGGGCTCAAGCCCCGGGGCAAAGGTGTACTCGCAGCCGTCCACCCGGACTTCCGCCAGAAAGGTGTCCACAAGAACCAGAGGATCATTCCAGGGAAAAGAACCGGAAAAAGACTTCAGGGTGTAACGATCACCGCTGAGGTAATCGGTGATCCATTTCTGGATACTCGGGCTCAGCCCGAACAGATCAACAAAGGGCTTGATACCGGTGATTATTTCACTCTCTTTTCCGGAGAAAGAGAGCTGGTCCATATCAAAATCAAGGTCAAGGGCAATGGGGAGAGAATCGGCAAAATTGATATTGAGTCTACCCCTGCCGACCCGGGACTTTGTATCAAAGTGCATCTGCCCGGATGCACGGGTGGAATAGTTTTCGCTGGTAAGTACTTCAAAAAATGCGACAAGGCTGTGTTCCACCAGGTTGACATCAGTACGAAAAGTCCCCAGTGGAGAGGTCATATTGAGATGATAGCCGCCAGCCTCATACTGAAATCCGCCCTTTCCCCCTGCAACTCTGAGTTCCTGCACCTCAATGCGTGAGAAAATCCGCTCAATCCACAGAACCGTGGGAACGATCCTGTCAAGCAGATCCAGATCAAATAATTTCTGTTCCTGCCGCTTTTCGGGGATTGCAAGCAGAAGGCTTTGTATATCCAGCTCCAGTTTCTTCTTCCACACCAGGGTAACAGTTGTGAAATGGACCGGCCCGATACTGCCCCCCTCCAGCCTGATCCCTTTTTTCAGGAAAAGTCCTGCCGTGAGCACCATGACACAGAAAAGGACAGCGATGCCAAGAACAAAACGCCTCATCTCCAATCCTTCTCCTTTCCGCGACGCTCCTGCATCATCTGTTTCAGTTGTCCCATTATATCCGGAATTTTTTCAGCATAATCATCAGGAAAAAGAAACAGTACAGCTCCCGCATCATTATAGACAGAGACAAGACCTCTTTCCCGCGGACCGGCTTTGAATAACAGCAGCATCAGCAGATCACTGCTCACCCAGGGGTTATTATACCAGTAATCATGCCCGCCACCAATATCCAGCGCTGTGGAGGCGGCCACATCAATAACATCCAGATCCGCCGTCATTAACAACTCAAGAATGGCCAGCAGCTCCCTTTCACCCAACTCATTCAAATCAGGCCGCCCCAGACGTGACACTCCATTCTGCAGGGCTGCTAGCAGCAGGACGCGATCATTTCTGTTCAGGGTGATTGTGGTACGCTCCACAATATCCTTAAACTTCAAATAGCCTTCGACAAAGGCCTTGAAAGCAGTATCCGGTGCCGCAAAATAGACCTCTCCTATTCGCAGCTTCTCCCTGATTTCCTTTGAGCTGAGCCGGGGATAGACTTCATGGAGATAGGCAAGGCCGGGGGCCACAATCTGGGCACCGGCACTATAGGCAATAATATTAATTTTCCGCGCAGCTGTCCGATCGGCCAGGACCTCAAGCAGTCTCGAGAAAGTGGCAACCGTCTTTTTTGCGTGGCGGACATCTGTTGTATAGCGAAACAGATTCTCGGCAGAGGGCCAGGCAAAGCTGAGAATTACAGAGTTATGCCCGGTGAAATGAAAAAACTGGGCCCCCTGTGCCGTTGCCCTGTAGAAATTTGAGTTGGCCCCATGCACATACACGGTGATATCGTGAGTAAAGCTCTGCTCAAGGGCCGCATTTATCATCCTGAAAAAAAGCTCGGCCTCTTTCGGATCGCTGGTCATTCCGTTGCTGTCATACTCCACCATGGGCCGAACAAATTCCTTTCTGAGCAGCAGGTCATCATCACGGTCCATCTTCAGTGATTCCCGATACAGATCATCCCAGGTCATTCCCTCGTAGCCCACACTGTAGCCGAGAAAACCGATCTCCAGCGTGTCTGAGGGAAAGATGGTATAGCCTATCCGGGTATTTGCACTTCCAATGGGTACACGGTTGGTGGCATACAGGGTGTGAAGAAGATTCTCCTGTGCAGCGGATCCACTCAGCTCAAAAAAAGACTCCCCTGTTTCAATGCCCGCAGGGGGTGGCATGAGATACACTTTGGGCTGACATCCGCAGAGAAGCAGAAACAGAAGACAAAAAAGGATATGACTGGCCCTGAAGCTGATCATCGACGAGTTACTCTGAAGTGCTGGGAAAAGAGAACCAGTCTTTTCCTGAGACCGGTGCCGGAACAGGTTTTACGTGCTGAAAAACAGCATTTTTCAAAAAATAAAGCGTCTCATCCTGTACATAATCGGAATCCATTATGAAAGGATGGGTCTCATGGACCACCAGAAAGTCACTCATACCTTCCAGACGGGCGCTGCTGACAGAAACCTTGCCGTCATCAATACCCGGAATGATGGAGGAGAGCCAGAAATCAAAAAAAAAGTACCGGTCACCGGTTATTACTCCAACGGGGTAATCCACAGGGCCCAGTGTATTGGGAAGAGAGTTGTCGGCTGTTGTCAGCTGCTGACCTGCGGGACCGTTAAGCCATTCATAGAACCACCAGTCCCGGAGATTGTCCGCGGCCGCACTTCCATGGTTGGGCGGACTCAGCATGACCACCCGTCCCAGTTCCCGGGGGCGCGACTCTTTTAAGGCCTGACGCAGTACAATTCCACCAAGGGAGTGGGTGACAAAGTGAATGGCTGTCGGGGAAAACTCTCTACACTGCTCCAGAGCCACGGGATAGTACTTTTCCGCAATGGTCTCAACACTGCACTTCGTGGAAGGATAGCCCAGATTCACAGTATGATAGCCACTGCTGACCAGCTTTTCCTGCATCCCCTCCATGGCACGGTAACTCCGTCCCATTCCATGCAGCAGAACAACACACTCCCCCAGTGAATTCTCTCTGGGAGGCACCTTGACAGAGACAGACACCCTGCTGCATCCGGAAAGAAGCAACAGCAGTGCAGCACAGACCAGCAGAAACACTGCCGGCCCGGATCCACCACGGCACAGAGACGATTGAGATTGCAGTTTCATCACAACGGCTACACAGTTTGCAGCATTCTACTCGGTAACAGCACTGGCATGCATATGAACATCCTGCTGCGGGTATGGAAAGGAGATCCCCCGCTCATCAAACACAAGTTTTATCCGTTCTGTGAGATCAAGCCGAACATCCCAGTATTCTTCAGTCTTCACCCACGGCCTGACAATCAGATTCACACTGGAATCGGCAAGTTCAGCAACACCTATTGCGGGAGCTGGATCGCTGAGAACCCGTGCATCGTCAGTGACGATCTCCTTAAGGGTCTCTTTGGCAAAGCTGATATCATCGTCATAGCCAATCCCTACAATCATATCAATTCTACGAGTAGGCTCAGCATTGACATTGGTGATGGTGTCTGCGGTTATCTTGCTGTTGGGGATAATCTGCCTCTGGTTATCAGGAGTATGAATCACCGTGCTGAAGATATCCACCTGATGCACCTTTCCGGTAACCCCACCGGCGGTGACCACATCCCCCACCTTGAATGGTCGAAAGAAAATCAGCATTACCCCTGAGGCAAAGTTGGAAAGGGAATCCTTCAAGGCCAGACCAACTGCCAGACCTGCAGCACCGACAATGGCAAGAAATGAGGTGGTTTCTATACCAATTTCACCTGCCGCGGCAATAATTACCCCTGCAAGGAGACTGTAATAAATGAGCTTACACAAAAAACGACGCAGCGTCGGTTCAACCTTCGCCCTGTTAAAACCTTTGCGGGAAAGTGCCGTAATCCACAGTGCAAGCCAGCGCCCGATGACAAAGATCAGCAGCGCCGTAATCAGATGCGGACCATTGCTAAGCACCCATTCTCTGGCAAAGGCCAGCAGTTTTGTGAGGGTGTCAGGCTGAAGAACACTTCCTGCCGTATTGGCAGTCACCGTTCCCGCGGCAAAAGCCGTTACCGCCGTGCCAAAGAGCAGAAAAAATATTGTGGACACAAGAGATACTGATTTCATTACGTTCTTCATTTTACTCCACTCCTTTTCAAGAAAAGATTGAACTACGTCTGAAATACTCCCTGAATCCGTGAACCTATTGGTGCTGCGGGCCATTACAGCCGCTCTTCAGCAACCGCGTGGCAGGCCACCAGGGTTCCTGAGGTACCGGCCACAGGGAGCAGCTCCGGAATTTCATGTTTACACCGTGAATTCGCATAGGGACAGCGACCATGAAACACGCAACCCGCCGGCAGGTGAATGGGAGTGGGGATCTCTCCGCTGAGTTTTATATGCTGCTTTTTTATTCCATCCACCTGCGGGATGGCTGAAAGCAGGGCCCTGGTGTAGGGGTGAAACGGGCTGTCAAAGAGCTCCCGGGTCACAGCAAGTTCACAGAGCGTACCAAGATACATAACCGCCACCCGACTGGACACATGCCGCACCACTGAGAGGTCGTGGGTAATAAAGAGATAGGTCAGGCCGCGCTGGTCCTGGGCATCCATCAGCAGGTTCAGAATCTGAGCCTGTATGGAGACATCAAGTGCCGACACCGGTTCATCGGCAACAATAAATTCGGGATCAATGACCAGAGCCCTGGCAATGGCAATACGCTGCCGCTGTCCGCCTGAGAACTCATGGGGAAAGCGGTTGCGCCAGCCAGGGTTGACTCCCACCTGCTCCATCACCTCAGCCAGACGGGCATCCACTTCAGAGTCGCTGATTTTCCTCTGATGAAAACGCAGTGGTTCTTCAAGGGTCTGGCGGACACTCTTTCTTGGATTCAATGAGGCATACGGATCCTGAAAGATCATCTGCATGCGGCGCCGGTAGGGCAGCATCTCCTTCGAATTCAAGGTATCAATGCGATCCCCCCTGTACAGAATCTCTCCGGATGTCGGCGGGTAAAGTCCCATGATGGTTCTGGCAAGGGTTGACTTTCCGCAACCGGATTCCCCCACCACAGCCAGGGTTTCCCCTGCAAAGACTTCCAGGCTCACATCGTTTACAGCTTTTACTTCCGTCCTGCTGAATTCTATTTTCCCCGATCTGAACTGCATCCTCTCCAGCAGGCCGCCGGAGATATCGAAATACTTGACCAGGTTTCTAACCGCAACAATGGGGCTATTCATCATCACACCCCACGGTCGGAAAATGACAGCTCACCTCTCTGTCAGGCTCTCCTGCAACTTTTCGTAACAGAGGAACTTCGGTTCTGCAGATCTCCTGACAGAATCTGCAGCGCGGATGGAAAGAGCAGCCCGGTGCTATTTCCGTGAGATTGGGCATGGAACCGGGGATCTGTTCCAGGCGCTTCCCCGGTCCGGCTGCAGTGTGCCCCGGAAGGGCATTGATCAGCCCCCTGGTGTAGGGATGCATGGGACTGGACACAAGCTCTTTTGTTTTCGCGGTCTCAATGACCTTTCCGGCATACATCACCATAACCCTCTCTGTCACTTCGGCCACAACCCCGAGATCATGGGTGATGAGCATGAGTCCCATATCCTGGAGATCGCAGAGTTCCAGGAGGAGCTCCATGATCTCCGCCTGGATTGTCACATCAAGTGCTGTGGTGGGTTCATCTGCAATGATGATGGCCGGATCATTGAGCAGAGCAATGGCAATGACTATCCGCTGGCGCATCCCGCCTGAGAACTCATGGGGATACTGGGAAAGGCGACGCTCCGGCGAAGGAATATGGACCAGCTCAAGTTTTCTGACGGCAATGGCCTCTGCCGCGTCTCTGCTGATATTCCGGTGTGCCTGCAGGGTCTCCACCATCTGGGTCCCGATGGTGAGCACAGGATTCAAAGTCATCATTGGATCCTGAAAGATCATGGCAATACGGTTTCCACGGACGTCACGCATCTCCGCCTCTGAAAACTGATCAAGCCGCTGCCCGTCAAAGAGGATCTGTCCCTTAGTGATCTTTCCCGGCTTGGATATCAGATTGATAACAGCAAAGCCGGTGACAGATTTTCCTGCACCCGACTCCCCCACCACCCCGAGGCGTTCCCGCTTATCAAGGGAGAAGGAGACATCATTGAGAGCAACAAGATCTCCGTGACGCAATGCAAAACTGACCTCAAGGTTTTTCACTTCAAGCAGTGACATGAATCAGCCCTTATAGAGTTTGGGGTTAAGAACATCGCGCAGCCAGTCGCCGAGGAGATTGATCACCAGGATAAAGACTATGAGGAGGATTGCCGGAAAAAAGGTGATCCACCATGCTCCTGAGAAGATATACTCGAATCCCGCATCAATGAGAGAACCGATCGAGGGTTTTGAAACAGGCATTCCAAGGCCGAGAAAGGAAAGGGCCGCTTCACTCATCACCGCATTTGCCACCTGTACCGTGGAAATAACCAGCACCGGAGAGAGGGTGTTGGGCAGGATATGGGAAAACATGATCCGTTTCGAATCAAGGCCGATGACCCTGGCGGCCTCCACGTATTCCTTCTTCTTTTCCCCGAGGACCGAGGCCCGGACAGTTCTTGCATACTGCGGCCATTCCGCAATACCGATAATCACGATAAGAATGGGGACGGCAAGCTGCTCATAACGACCGGCCCCAAACATCAGCTGGACAA
>JAMOMO010000322.1 GCA_027067035.1 Desulfobulbaceae bacterium | reverse complement strand
TGACGGTTTTCCGCAGCTTCCACAATTTTACAGTCTTTGTATACATCCAGACCACTCTTTTTAAGTGAAAGGTCCTGCGATAAAAAACCACCCGCAGAAGACTCACTGACTATCATGATCTTCTTTCCCTTCAGATGGGAAATTCTGGTTATCCCCGAGTCAGGTCTAGTAATGATAATTCCCCGGAACTGATCCCCGCCGATACCCTTGACAGCAATGGCTATGGCCTTATGTTTGCTTGCCACCTTTGCATAAACCAGAGGGTTTTCGTAGCCGATTGCAATCTTACCTTTTAACAGTTCCGCTTCATATGTGGCAAAATCCTTGGTTAAAACGAGATCAATCCGTGCCCCGGTTTCACTTCGCAGATATTCAGTCAAGGGGGTCATCATCCGATTGAGTTTTTCGGGGAAATAGCGTGGCAGAATGGATATTTTATACTCTTCCGCGTGGAGAGAGACGGCACTGAAAAGGACAATTAAAAGTACAAGAAACACTCTATTTTTCATGATTTGACACGGCTACCTGAGGTAAAGATGTATGGAGCAGCAGGATTCAACACACTGTCTGGTGATTTCATTTCATTCCGGCAGCTTTCCGTACTGGGTCGTATTCCTTATCCCCGGCTGGCCGAAGAGCTTTTATTTTCAACGCCTTGAGTACAGGGCTGTCCGGATCAAGATCCGCCAACGCTGCAATGATTTTCTGTTTGTCGGCAGGGGGCATACTCCGGCTCAGCGACAGAGCCCAGTTAGGCAGCCAGGCGGAACTGTCCAACACACGAATTGAACTCGGAGGCACAAAGTCGTCCGCCCTGTGAAGAGCGGATTCACGTATAAACCCGGCATCAACATCACCGGTAAAGACAGAAAAAATCACATTTTCCTGCTTATTTTCCTGGGCTTCCTCAATAATACAATCTTTTACCACATCAATGTCGTTCTCAAGCAGAGTAAGCTTTTGAGACAGATAACCACCGGCACTGGTGTACCCGACAATACTTATTTTTTTCCCGATGAGGTCATCGGTATCCCGCAGCTTGCTGTCAGCTCGGGTTATAATGATACCACGGAACTTATCGCCATCTTTTCCCTTCTCTGCCATGGCAACAACCTCATGTTTCTGTGATGCCAGAACATAAATATAAGGGTTTTCAAAACCGATATTTATACCACCGCTCATGAGCTGTTTCAGGTATTGATCAAAAGTGGACGTATGCACCGGAACTATATTCAATCCAGTCTTCTTGCTCAGATACTCTGCCAAAGGCACTATCCTGTGATTAATCTCCTCAGTGGAATATCTCGGCAGCATGGATAATTTATACTCAAGCGCCAGAGTACTATGAGCCGTGCTCAACAGGATAAAAACTGAAATTATTATCAATCGAGTTGTTGCATATATCATGAAACTGTTCCTCTTATGACAAAGTCCATCAGGACCTGAATCCCCAGGGAGAATAGCCTACCTACTCAACCTCTCGATGGC
Organism: Desulfobulbaceae bacterium; assembly: GCA_027067035.1. Lineage (GTDB taxonomy): Bacteria > Desulfobacterota > Desulfobulbia > Desulfobulbales > Desulfocapsaceae > Desulfocapsa. The sequence goes on along the minus strand of JAMOMO010000322.1, from coordinate 7,181 downwards.
CCCTTTTATTGACTGCCGCATCCGTTCAAAGGCTCCCGCCAGGTCACGCATTTCACGAGGCCCCCTGCTCCTGACGGCAAGATTCATCTCTCCGAGACTGATCCTGTTTGCCACATCCGTAAGTTCATGCATCGGCTTGGTAATTGCCCTGGTGAGAAGAATAAAAACAACAAACCCTATCAACAGGATTATACCAAGTATGGTGAAAGTGAGGGGCGAGATAAGGACATTCTGTATTGCTTCATCAACTTCTGAAACATAGGTTCCCACATGCACCTCTGCGCCGGTGTCCGCTATGGCAACCACCTCATCATAGATCACCTGCCCACCCATGGAAATCCTCGCCGTTGCATGGCTTTTGCCCGGAGATAGTTTATTTTGGGAAAGAACGGACACAGGCATCCCTGCCTCTTTTACTTTTTTCTGAAATTTCCCATCAAAGCGACTTATATCACTGAAGAAGCCTGCAACCACAATGCCTTTCTTATTAATCACAGCAGCATAGGCAACACCTGGCAGCTTACTGACCCTTTTGGCTTCCTTGTTAATCTGAAGATAGTTACGAAGGAGCAGAGGTTTATGGATAACGCCGCTGAATGATTCTGTAATGGCTGAGGTACGCAGTTCTATCTGCGTATTTACAATCTCAGGTATATACTTGAAGTAGAGGTATCCAAAAGCACCGCTGACCATCAGGAATCCGGTGACCAGTGTCAAAAATATATAAATACTGATGGGGATACCCTTTGACGCGGAATTTTTCTTCCTGGCAGAAGATGCCGCCCCCGAATCATCTGCCTTTTTCTCTTCAGTCCCTTCCGGCTCGGGCACCTTTTCCTGGTCAGGCTCAGGAACCTTTGCTACGGGTTTTTCCACCACAATAATATGTCCACACTTGTTACATGTAAACTTGGCTTTCTTACCCCGAATACGGTTTTCATCAACATTGAATTTCTTTCCACAATCTTCACAGATAACAAGCATTTTGTTACACCTCTCTTCGAACCATCACGCCAGAACAGCATCCAGGACATATTTACCGGGGAGACAATGTAACAACTGTCACCAACCGAAAGACAACACAACCTCTCCCCTAGTCTAATACATACTCCAGAAAAATCACTTAATCAAGGCCATACAAAGATTTACAAAAAAGAACAGCAAAAACCCGAAGATCCCCATTTCATTGATACATTAACACGTCAAACACACGCTAATTCATGATAGGCAAAAACGGCCACTGCATCAGAAAAAGAGCATCCTTCCCAGAAACAGACACCAGCCTATTCGTATGAATTAGCATCACTTTTTCACTATGCCCAGTCACCTCTCATCAGCAGACCATGAGTTGTTCTTTCAGAATATCTGCGTTGACACTCCTCCCGGCTACATAACTGATTCCCTTATCAAATAATTAATAATTCCTTAACACAACTCAAATGTACCCTGTGTATTTTTGCCATGAACTGAAGAAAGCACCCCTTTAGACCAAAAAAAATTCATGGAGAATTGTGTTATGAAAAAGACATTTGCCTGTTCCCTGCTCTGTCTACTGGCAGGAGGTATCACACTCGTTTCAGCTGAATCCGCTTCCGCTGAGAGCCTAAGCAGTTCTGCTGTACCGCTATTCACCGAGGTTTCCTTTCCGGAAACTGATTCCGATAAACGGAAGATCCTTGCAAGTGACACAGTCGTCATCAACGGAAAAACAGTTGCAATCGATTACAACACTCTTTTCCGTACCGGTGACACGGCCGGTAACGGTACTTTTGGTCTGCTGCTCGATCAGCAGGGCAGGGAGATTCTCAATAAAGATGGCTCCAGACACATTTCGGTCGACCATGATTTCAGCTCCCTGCTGCCCGTTGGGGACAAACTGTTCATGGTTTCCCATTTTGAAAGTCGTCCCGGAGCAATGTATCTCACCGAGCTTGAGCAGGACAAGACAACAGGAAAGCTGACCCCTTTACAGACCAGCAACATTGATTTTTCCAAATATGGCGGCCTGTGGGTTCCCTGTGCCGGAAGTGTCACCCCATGGAACACCCACCTTGGCAGTGAAGAATACCCCACTGACGCCAGAAAGACAGAAGCAGCCGCCTCCATGGATCAGATTGAAGATTACGACAAACCTATGGCCCGTTATTTCGGAGTCGACCCCTATGACAAATCCACCACCGTAGATGACTTCCGGAAGGTATTCAAGCCGTATCGTTACGGCTATCCGGTGGAGGTACTTGTCACTGAAAGCGGACAGGCAGACGCGAAAAAACATTTTTCCATGGGACGTGTTGCTGTGGAACTGGCATACGTCATGCCCGACAGAAAGACTGCATATATTTCCGATGACGGGACCAACGTGGGATTTTTCATGTTTGTAGCCGATCAGCCCGAAGATCTCTCCAGCGGAACCCTCTATGCCGCTAAATGGAACCAGAAACATCCGCTTGGAGGAGGATACGCGGACCTTGACTGGATAAATCTGGGTCACGCGGATGACACAAGTATAGCGAAATCCATTGAAAACGGTGTGCAGTTCAGTGATATTTTCGACACCGCCACACCACAGAAAGACGGCTCCTGTACAGATGGATTCAGGTCCATTCACACCACAACCGGAAACGAATGTCTCACGGTAAAACCGGGTATGGAGACCATTGCCTCCCGCCTGGAAACCCGCCGTTATGCAGCCTTGAAAGGGGCCACCACCGAATTCAGGAAAGAAGAGGGGATAAGTTTTGATCCTGAGCACAGGCGGCTCTATGTGGCCATGAGTCAGGTGGCAAAGGGTATGGAAGACGGAAAAAAGTATGATACTGGTGGCCCCAACCACATCCGGCTGCCCAAAAATACATGCGGCGTTGTTTATGCGCTTGACCTGCGTCCCGATCTGAGCATAGGAAGCAACTATGTGGCTGTCAATATGTACGGCATGGTTACAGGTAACATGAGCAGTTATGCAAAAGACAGCAAGTACGCAAACAACAGCTGCAACGTCAATGGAATTGCAAACCCTGATAATATCACCTACATGCCTGGGCATGACACACTGATCATTGGAGAAGACACAGGTTCCGGGCATCAGAATGATGCAATATGGGCATACAACCTGCAAACTGCCAATCTCACCAGAATACAGACAACTCCTTACGGATCAGAAACAACTTCGCCCTATTTTTATCCAGACATCAACGGATTTGCATACCTGATGAGCGTGGTACAGCATCCGTATGGCGAATCAGATAACGACAAGCTCAACGGTGTCAGCGAAGCCAGGGCCTATACCGGTTACATTGGCCCTTTTCCCGCCATGGATTAGTTCGTTCCAAGTGGTTTTTCTCTCCTTCCTCCCGGCACCACGATGTTTGTGGTGCCGTTTTTTTACACCTGAATCCGTGAGCAACAAACAGCCATGAGTACATTACAATATTTCCTCCTTGCAGCACTGGCTGTCCTCTTCACAGCCAGACCGGGAATCGCAGCATCGGACAATCAGCACAACCCGGTTGACCTGAAAAGCAGAACCCTTGTCAACAAAACTGCCTACATACCGGCCCAGTGCTATGTGAAAACCAAGGTGTCGGCATCTGATGACCGCTCCATATCCAACCCCTGCTACGTCTGCCATACCCGTTCCCAGGAGCCGTGCTACACCAATGACCAGGCATTACAGCTCTCCTGGTCCATGCCGGAAGCAGCGTTGCAAAACCCCTGGACCAATCTGTTTGAAGACAGAAGCGAGCGAGTCAAAGCCATCTCCGACACAGCCATCGAAGAGTACATACGACACAGTAACTATTTCGACACACGCAACAGGATCATCCTCCAGCAAAAGCTTACCGCTCTTCCAGAATCCTGGGACATAAACGGCAACCGCAAATGGGACGGATACACTCCTGACTGCTGGTTTTCTTTTGACAAACAGGGCTTTGACAAATCACCTGAAGGGGACTATTCGGGCTGGCGGGCATTCGCCTACTTTCCGTTCCCGGATACATATTGGCCGGGCAACGGGTCCATTGACGATATTCTCATCCGTTTACCCGACAGTTTTCGTACAGATGAACAGGGGAAATTCAGCCTGGAGGTCTCTCGTATCAATTTTGCCATAGTTGAGGCATTGATAAAAAAAGAGGATATCCCGATACCTGCTGTCCATGAAAAAAAATACGGAACAGATCTTAACGGAAACGGGCGCATTGACAAAGCCAGCCGGGTGGCATTCTCCTGGGACCCCCTGCACGGGAAAAACATGTCCTATATTGGCCGGGCAAAACTGGATCAGCAAAGAGGAGTGCTGCATCTGGCAGCCGGGCTGTTTCCCGAAGGGACCGAATTTCTGCAAAGCATTCGCTATGTCGACACCAAAAACGGGGTATCCGTCCTTTCCCGGCGGATGAAAGAACTCAGGTACATGAAAAAAATTGCCTGGAAAAGTTATGCTCAGCTGGAAGAGGCGGCCATCCATGAAATTAAGGAAAAAGATGACTTCCCGGATCGAACCCGGACCATCCTGGGAAACAGTGAGCAGGGAATCCACAACGGCAGTGGCTGGATTTTGCAGGGATTTATTGAAGATGAAAAAGGGGATTTGCGACCGCAATCCTTTGAAGAAACAGCAGTCTGTATCGGTTGTCACGGCGGCACGGGAAGCAGCACGGATTCGACCTTTGGTTTTGCCCGAAAACAAAAGGATCAATCCGGAAAAACCTCCTGGTACCACTGGAACGAGAAAGGATACACAGATATAACAGAACCAAAAGTTGAAATCCGGGGAGCGGGTGTCTACTACGAGTACAGTTATTTCCTCATGTACAACAGAGCAGTGAATACATTTCGAAACAGTGACTGGATCCAGGAAAAATTCTTCACACCGGCAGGTCATGTGAAGCCGCAGAGCATGGCCCAGCTCCATGATGATATAGCCATACTGTTAACCCCATCACGGGAAAGGGCCCTGCTCATGAACAAGGCCTATAAAACCATTGTGACTGATCAGGATTTCATAAACGGCAGAGAGGTGAACATCAGACCCCTATCTTCTGTACAGAAACAGCTGAAACAGGATCAACGAACCGGTATTCTACAACCAACATCCATAAACAGATTTGCTGCGGACTTTGGTACATCCATGGCAGCAGCCGAAACAGGCCGGCCAACCCGCCCCAGACAGTCATCACCTGCAATTACCGGTAAGGGTATGCCAGGCCCTGACGGAACAAAATATGAAGTGGACTGGGATGGCATTATCCATAAGAGCAGATACAGCCACATGGTGCCGGGTCTCTCCTTCACGTTCCCCCCGCGCCTCACCCTCCCCACCCGATATATTGTCCCCACAGGTAAAAATCGAACCTGCTACACCTGCCACAGACTTGAATATCCCACAGGAGACACGCCAACCGGAATTCACTCCGTTGAACCACTGCTTTCAACAGAGTCACCCACACGGAATGCACTGTCTTTAAGCACCTCAAAAAGCCGGGATATTAACGGCACATGGAGTCCCGACGGAAAACAGATCCTTTTCGTCTCCGACCGCAGCGGCAGCGATCAACTCTGGCTCATGGACAGCACCGGTAAAAATCTCCGACAACTCACCGATGACCCGGGAATTGCCGCCTGGCCTGCATGGAATGCCTCCGGTGATACCATTGTCTACTGGACATACGAAAAAAGCAGTAAACGTTATTCAATTAAAACAGTGCAGAGAAAGACCACAAACGGCAACGTTTATGCAGCACCACAAGAGCTGATAACAGGCCGTGCCATACTTGCCCGACCGGTGTTTCATCCACAGGAAAACATCATCAGCTATGCAGTAAAAGCTGGAAACAACTGGGACATATGGATCTACAACCTGGACACTGACACAAAAATCCGCCTGACTGACAGCCCGAACATGGAAACAAACCCCATCTGGCGACCGGATGGAAAAGCCATGGCTTTTAAAGTAGCTCCCGGAGGAGACTATCCCCTCACCGAGGAATACTTTATGACATTTGAAAACGGGTATGACACCCCAACTGTTTATGTATGGGATGGACCACAGTCAGTGCAGATGAATGACTGGAGCCCGGATGGCAAAAAAATCACATATACCGCAGAAATTATCAGCAACAGCCCCGGCAAAGATCGGGTTCTGTACGCGGCCATGGTTTCTGATATCTCACTGAAAAACGGGAAGGCCTCAGTAGATAACACCAGAATTCTTGCACGGAAACAGACAAGAGGAGATCGTGGCCCTGTTTTTTCTCCGGATGGAGGGAAAATTGCTTTCTGGGGATGGACAACAGGCGGGCATGCAAACATCCGGCTCTATTCCCTCACCACTGAAAAGCTGACAGACCTCACACGCTCAGGCACGGATATGTATCCACAATGGAACCCGGACGGGCAGAGCATTCTCTTCAGCTCCACAAGGAAAGGCAACCGCGATATTATGCTTCTGGCAGTACCGCATTGATACAGAAGTGGCCCCAAAAATTTGAACAAGCCTATAAGTGGATAATCTGCTACCTTTAAAAGTCCCCAAGGGACAAATTTATGGAGTAGAAAATGGCAAAAAGAACGAGACGAACGCATTCACCGTTGTTCAAATCTAAAGTGGCCCTGGCGGCAATGGCTGGAGATAAGACGCTTGCTGAATTGGCTCAACAGTTTGGAGTGCATCCCAACCAGATAACAACCTGGAAGAAACAACTTAGTGAAGGCGCAGCAGGCGTGTTTGGTAAAGAAACAACGAAGGAGCAGCCCGTTGACTTGAAAGAATTACATGCCAAGATTGGCCAGCTGACGCTTGAGAATGATTTTTTAGAAGGGGCGCTCACCAAGGTGGGATTGCTGAGCGCCAAAAGATGATCGACCGTGGTCATACTTTATCCATTACCCGGCAAGCCCAACTAGTCGGTATCAGTCGGGGCAGTGTTTATTATCAGCCGAAACCAGTCAATACTGTTGATATGGAGCTCATGCGTCATATTGATGAACTGCACCTGGAGCATCCGTTCATGGGTGCCCGTATGCTGCGTGACCAGCTCAATCGCAAAGGATTCGTCGTCGGCCGCAAGCATGTCAGCACATTGATGAAGCGTATGGGTATTGAGGCACTTTATAAAAAGCCAAATACCAGTAAGAAGCACCCTGGCCACAAAATTTATCCTTACTTATTACGGGATCTT
>JAMOMO010000321.1 GCA_027067035.1 Desulfobulbaceae bacterium | reverse complement strand
GGTACAGTAAGAGGGATTGTCAGTTTCAACCCCTGCCGAGATCAATTCTCTGTATTGAGGAACATATCGCTTCGTGCAATACCGTTGCCGGGGTTGCCTATGGGAATTTCCATTTTGAATCCAGAACCTACCCGGAGAAAGCTCTGAGGGAAGTACTGCTCAATGCCTTTTGTCATGCTGATTATCAGGTAAATAGTCCCTTTATGGTCAAAGTGTACCGGGATAGGATTGAGGTTGAGAATCCAGGTGGGCTGCTTGCCGATATTACTCCTCAAAATATTCTCCACCATCAGCCTGCACCGCGAAACTCGCTGCTGGTTGATGCCCTTGTTCGGTTGCGTTTGGTCAATAGGAGCAACCTCGGCATGTCACGGATGTTTGAGGCGTTTTTGATTGAGGGAAAACAGCCCCCTGTTCTTGAAGAGGTCGGCGAGTCCGTCAGGATAACAATGCGTGCCAGCTCTTTGTATCCTGAATTCTGTGCTTTTATTGCTGATTACTCCCAAAAGGGTCGGTTGTTTTCGGTTGATGAACTGCTTGTTTTTCACCATCTGTTCAGTCACCTTGAAGTCAATATCCATGATGCGGCCTCTTTGAGTCAACGGAGACAGAAGGATGCTGAAGATATCCTGGTAAAATTGAACAGGGAAGGGTTCCTTGAGAGAGAAGAAGACGATCTGGGGATATATTGGACTTTGCAGCCGGAGATTTATCAGGCCATAACCGGAGCCGGCTATCCAAAGCGCAGCTTGAGGGGTAAGGCAAAGGCGGCAGGACCACGTATACGGAATAAACTCGTGAGACAGGTTTTCGGGAAAGAGCCGAGGGGAAACGAGAATGAACCCCGAAATATATATTTTAATTAAAGGTGGCCTTAAGTGAGAGCAGTCAAGGCGTACCTCCTCCCTCCTCAATACATTTTTTGTAACTATTCAGGTAGCAGCAAAACACCTGCGTAACCTGAACCGTCACCATTTTTCACAATTTCAGGTTCCAAGGGCTCAGAGATTCCCCGTTCCCTTTATCTGTTCAAAACCATTTCCGCCTGTTGAGCTTGCCGCAATGGTCAGAAGCCAGCACCTGTCCGGTTGTTGCCGGATTTCCAGTTTTCTTCGTTCAGATACCCGGTAGGAAGATTCATCCAGATCAAAGAAGCCGGCATCTATGCCGAAGAACCCGTCCTCTATGTGGGCTATTGTGTGGAGAATTTTTGACTGATAGCCCTGGGGCAGATCCAGCAGGTCGATAAGGGTTGTGTAGCCGTCGTCCTGCAGTTCAGCCAGTAGACTTTTCAGGCGTTCCCGATTCTTGAGCAGGGCCTCATCAAGCAGTGTCTGGAACAATTCAGAGCGTGCCGAACAACAGCGTTCTTCGATGATCTTGATGTCATCATAATGAACCAGCTGGGTTGTCTTAAAGAAATGGAGAGCTCGCTTTGTGCAGGCCGCAAGGTCTTTGCCGCTGATAAGCAGCGTATGGCAGACGAGGAGATTCATAGTGTCGCCTCCGGGGTAAGAAAAGGTGGGAGTCCGGCAATGGTCATGAAATTCTCTACATGGTAATCAGCGGCCAGTTCCGGATTTTTAAAGGCAATCAGCGGCACGCCGACTCCGGCGCAATGCTCCCGGTCCACATCGGAGTCACCAATATAGATAGCCTCATCGGGCTGCAGGTCGAAATGTTCAAGTATCATGTACAACCCGTCTGGAGCGGGTTTTGGCCGTGGCGCAGTCAGGGCGGTGACAACTATTTCAAACCGGGACCGG
>JAMOMO010000320.1 GCA_027067035.1 Desulfobulbaceae bacterium | reverse complement strand
GACCCCGCTGAGCAAACATCTCATGACCGCCTGTGAGAAACTGCCGCAGCAGCTCCCTCTGCAGTGCCTCGCCCTGAAAGAGATAGACGGAATGGGAAATCTCGATGGAGTTGACGGTTTTTACCCAGTCCACCACCAGCGGATTGCGGGACTGCAACCGAAACAGGGCAGACAGGGTTGCTGTCGGCTTTGCCCCGTAGGATCTCATCAGTTCCGCCCCCCTGGAAAGCACCGTTTGAGACGCACCAAGGTCAAAGGACACTGACAACCTCGGCCGATACCCCTGATCGCTTAAAAAACGGCAGTTGGAAAGGTAGGACTGCCTGCCGTCGTCATCATCATGGAAGACGGAGAGGCTTGAGAGTCTGCCGTCAGCTTTCCACTCCTCAAAGGCAGTTCGGGCATAGTACTGGAGAGGAATTGCCCCGTACTCATACATCATCATGCGGATACGAATTTTATCCACATCCCCCACGAATTCCGAATAATATTCCAGATAGTACTGCAGTATCACCCGTAACTGGGTGGTGAATATGGTATTTTTCTTACGAATGGCCGACAGCATCTGTGCAATAAGATAGCTGCGGGTATCCGGCTCAATGGTCTCCAGCAGGGTCATGAAGGTTGCTGAAAAAAGGATCAGGCTGTTCTCATCCTGGAAGGCTGACTGGATTACAAGATCGAGCACCTGATTCTGTTCCACCGGATCATCGGGAAAGAAGAGCGCCAGCTTACCGCGCTGAGCCAGACTGATGATAAAGTCGGAGACATGATTGTTTTCCGGATCAACTTCAAGGAGAAAGTGGAGAAGGTTTGCTTCAAAACGTTTATCCATCCGCTCCTTGAGCACAGGGACCAGGATATCACGAAATGAGGAGTCGTAGAGCTCGCTTCCCCTGGAGAGAAGTATATAGATATTCACCGTGGTGGTATCATAGGCCACCTGAACACGGGCCCGGGCTGTTGCCTTGCGCAGTGCCACAATGGCAGTACCCTTCTTTCCCTCCTGCAGCGGGGTGTAAAAAGAATCTTTATACTTCTCCCGAACCTTCCAGTCGAGACGGTTCCACAGGGTTTTCAGGCTGGCAGTGGAGCTGGCCTTCAGCGTTGCTGCAGAAATTTCCCGTCCCCTGAGATCAGTCACGGAGTGCAGGTCGTTAATCTTCCATGTCAGATAATCTGACGCCTCTGCCAGCCCCTTGAGAAGCACAGCCTTATCAGCGGGTGACTGGGCAAAGAAGAGCCACTCCTTATCCTGCTGGCTCTCACTGAAATAGTACTTTGTCCAGGAAAATGCCATCTCCGGTGTGACATCCTGCTTATACAGCCCCCGGGCATTCCAGGCATCCGTCCGTGACAGATCTGCGATAAGATCCATGATTTCGATGGCGTGATAGGCGTTCATTCCGGAAATTCTGCAGCACTGCTCTGCGGCCCACTGCTGCCTCTGGTTCATCTGGGCCACCATATCCATGGCCCGGGCAACACCTTCCCGGCTCTGTCCCGGAAGAAGGAGAAAAGCCTTCAGGGCCCACCCGGCAGGTTCTCCCATCTTTTCGATACGGGCCATATACTCCATTACCTCTGCCGCCGTCACCACATCAACCAGCTCAAAAGCACTCATGACCCTTCTCTGGGAATATCCCAGGGAGGCGAGTTTATCCAGAAACTGCCAGGCCAGGGAGGCATCGGCTCCTTCCAGAGTCACAAAACGTTCCAGAAGGAGAAGGTTCTCAAAGCTTATCTTCTCGGTCACCAGCCGCTGAATGGCATCCACCAGATCAGCTGCCGGGATGGAATCAATCTCAGCAAAGGCGCGTAATGCACGTTTATTGGTATAACTGAGAGCACGAATCAAACCTTTGTTATAGTCAAAAAGATCTTCGTCTTCACAGGCCACTCTGCTGAACGCCTTTAGCGTCTCGGCATAACCCTTGTCCGGAATCCGCGCCCCGCCCGAAGAGACCAGACTGAAAAAAACACATGTGGCAATTATTATTTTAAATACACTGACTTTGTATCGCATTTCTGTTTGAATCGAATGACTGATTGATTGATGATTGCTTGACTTCCTGCATAAACGCTATAAGTTGACCGCCTTTCCTGCACGTTTGCAGAAAGAAGTACGTTTAGCAATATACATTTTCAACGAAATATCAACATTATTTATGGACAGTCCCGATGAAAAGCGGCCACTCTAAAATACTTCCAGCCCTCTGTCTCCTGCTGGCCACCTTTCTCTGGGCAAGTTCTTTTATTGCTCTGAAAATCGCCTTCACAGATTACCATCCCATGGTGGTTATAGCAGGACGAATGGTGGTGGCCTCTCTGGCATTTCTTTTTCTGCTGCCACGCTTCCGGCACATTCGCATCCGCCCCAGGGACTATAAACTCATGGCCTTCATGGCACTTTGTGAACCCTGTTTATACTTCATTTTTGAAGCCCTTGCCCTGAAAAACACATCTGCATCCCAGGCCTCCATGATCACCACCATGCTGCCTCTGCTGGTTTCGGTGGCCTCCGCCCTCTTTCTTGCCGAAAAATTTTCCCTGCAGAATATTACAGGTCTTGTTCTGGCCATGGCCGGGGCTCTCGGCCTCAGCATAGGTGGAGAAATAAGTCTTCAGGCACCGGCACCGCTGCTGGGGAACTTTTATGAATTTCTGGCCATGATCTGTGCAACTGCCTATACCCTGGCCATCAAAAACCTCACCAGCCGCTATTCCCCGCTTTTTCTCACTGCGGTTCAGGCCTGGGTGGGAGCTGTCTTCTTTCTGCCCATGCTCCTCCTTCCCGGCGTACCGGTTCCAGACGTATTTCTTCTGGTCCCGACTGCAGCCATTATCTACCTGGGCCTGGCAGTGACTCTTCTTGCCTATGGAGCCTACAACTATGCCCTGTCCGCCATGGATGCAGGAAAGACGTCCATATACATCAACCTGATTCCCCTCTTCACCATGCTTCTCGGCTGGATTATTTTCAAAGAATCTTTTACCCTGTTTCAATATATTGCAGGTTTTGTTATCTTTTTCGGAGTTGCCCTGAGCCAGGGATTCTGGCTCAAACGTGCATGAACAGCAGACATACGACAGAAGTTGGTGGCATATGATGGACCGAAAAACACGAACTCAGGTTGAGAAAAGCTTCCTCACGCTCTCCCGCAGCAGTGCCAGAAAAAAACTCTATGCCCTGCGGGCCGAACAGGCGGGAGAAAAACAGCTGGCCAGACTGTTTAGGGCCATTGCAGCATCGGAGGAGGCCCAGGCCACCCGTTTTCTGCTGCAGCTGCGTGGCCGGACAGGAGACAACGATCACAACATCGACACGGCCTTCAACAAAGAGCTGCCCGCCCTCATACAACATTACCAGCAGGCCGCACAAATTGCCGCAGAGGCAGGCGAAACTGCCATGCAATCAGCTTTTACCCAATCTTCCAAAGTCTCTCGCATCCAGCAGAACCTCAGGAAAAAACTGGAGTTGGATCCACAAAAAAACACCAGCTATCAGGTCTGCTCCTTCTGCGGTTTTATCATGGAACACCAGGCCCCTGAACACTGTCCCGTCTGCACCGCTCCCGCAGACCGTTTCAAAGAGATCTGAGACGAAAGACACCCGCAGCAGCTCCCCCTCCCCATCATTTCCGGAGGCCACGGGCCGCCACTGTCTGCAGATTTCCTCCTCTTACCCTATCCACCCTGTTTTACAGAAGAAAACAACAGGTACAGGCAAAAGATAATCACAAAAATTGCCACACACAAGTTTATTATTTGACTTAAAGGTTGCAATATTGATAGCATCTTAAGAGTACTACATATTTAAAAACCATCAGCCCCCTTGGATCAGGAGAAAAAATGGATTTCATAAACAACCTCTCAATCAAAGTCAAATTGTTGCTCCTCGTCGCATTTCCGCTTGGAGCGTATTTAATCCTCTCCGGATCAAATCTACTGGATAATTACCGTGTCCTTTCCTCAAGCAACACCGTCTACGAGCTCTCCGGACTTTCGACTAAAATCAGTAATCTTGTCCATGAGCTGCAGAAGGAACGTGGAACCTCTGCCGGCTATCTCGGAAGCAAAGGGAAGAAATTCGGCAGTAAACTCCCCGCGCAACGCAGAGAAACAGACGCCAAAAACAAAGAATTCAAAGAGGCACTTGATAATTTTGACTTCAATAACTTCAGCCCCAGACTGGCAAGCCTGATCAGTAAAGCCACATCCCAGCTTGCAGATATTGACAGGGAACGACAGGCAATATCCTCCCAGCAGACCACCGTCAAGGATGCCGTTTCCTTCTACTCATCCTGCAACTCCAATCTTCTGAACGTTATCGGTTACATGACCCATCTTACTTCAGATGTGCAGCTCTCCTCCTCCATCGGCGCATATTATAACTTCCTGCAAAGCAAAGAACGGGCAGGAAAGGAGCGGGCGGTGATGAGTGGTGTTTTCAGCAAGGGCTTTTTCACGGGAGAAAGCTATGCAACATTTATCCAGCTCGTCACCGAGCAGGATACCTATATGAGAGTTTTCAACGCCATTGCCTCTGATCAAGAGCAGCAGCTCTACCGCTCAACCGTGCGTGGTACGGCCGTCGACAAAGTACAGCAGATGCGGCAGATCGCGCGGGAGATAAATCTGGACAGGTCCAGAAAACTGGGAATAGATCCAGTGGACTGGTTTGACACCATGACCCAGAAGATCAACCTGCTCAAACAGGTTGAAGATGCACTGTCACAGGGGTTGCAGGAACAGGCAAAGAATCTCGCATCCAAGGTCAAAACGGCCATGATAGTAAATGTGATAATCTTCCTTGTTATCCTCATGCTGTCCGTCGTAACCATCTACCTGGTGGGTACTGCAATGTTAAATGGTATAAAGCAGGCCACAGATGTTGCCCGTGACCTTGCGCAGGGAGAGGGCGATCTGACCATACGCATGAACCTGAAATCCAAAGACGAGATAGGCTCCCTTGCCCAGGCCATTGACCAGATGCTTGAGAATCTGACTTCAATGATCAGTAACATTCAAAATATTTCCGGATCCCTCGATACCGTCAACAAAAAACAGAGCAGCCTGACCATCGAGATGCGGGAAGACACCGAAAACGTCTCCGGCCGTGCCAGTACGGTTGCAGCAGCAGCGGAAGAGATGAGTGTGAACATGGACACAGTTGCCCATGCCGTTGAAGAGGCCGCGCTGAATGTTTCAAGTGTTGCCGCGTCCACTGAAGAGGTGGCTGCCATCAGTGAGGAGATTGCCACCAACACAGGGAAAGCAAACCAGATCACCACCTCTGCCGTTGAGAAAGCAGCCAACTCCTCAAAGAGTGTCAACAAGCTTGGAGTTGCTGCAAATGAAATTGGCAAGGTCACCGAGGCAATCACAGAGATTTCCGAGCAGACAAACCTCCTTGCCCTCAACGCCACAATTGAAGCAGCAAGGGCGGGTGAAGCAGGAAAAGGCTTTGCCGTCGTAGCCAATGAGATCAAGGATCTTGCCAAGCAGACAGCAGAGGCGACCCTTGAGATCAAAAGTAAGATTGAACAGATTCAGAATACAACACAGGTTACCGTCACCGAGATTGAAGACATCACAAAAGTTATTGACGAGATGAACTCAATCGTTTCAGAGATCACTGAGTCTGTAAACTCACAGGTTGCCACCACAACGGAAATCTCAGACAATATCAACCAGGCGTCCCAGGGTATTCAGGAAGTAACCGACAACGTCTCCCAGGCATCCACGGTTTCCCGTGAAGTAGCCCAGGATATTGCAGAAGTAGACCAGTCCTCCAGTAAACTGAACGGTCACACAGGAAAGATTCATGACAGCGCCAATGAACTTGGTGAGCTTGCAGGACAGCTGCAGCGCATGGTGGGATCGTTTAAGGTCTGACCGCTGCGAAGAAGGAGTTCCTCACCGGCTGCTCCTGCCGTCAAGCAGGGCAGCCAGCTCTTTGCGGCTGTTCACCGGCATTTTACAGCTGTAATCCTCACACACATAGGCCGTTGCCCGGCCGCCAAGGGGCTCTGCCGTTTCAATAAAGGGCAGCATCTCCTGAAGGACTCTCTGGTTTTCTCCACCGTCTGCCAGCAGCACAAGGGTGTTGGGGAGATAGCGTGAATGGATCTCCGCCAGCAGTTCTTTGGTATCGGCACTGCCCCGCTCCCCTGCAAGCACGATCTGCTGCGGTTTCTCCATCTGAAGGATCATGGCAGCAAGCATGAGCGGCATGGCCGGTGGATAAACGGAAAGAGTTTTCCCGAACGATTCCACTGATACCGTGGCAAGATCCGCCCAGTCACTCCGTCCGGTGATAGCTGCAAGGCGCAGCAGATTAAGGGCCGCAACCGAATTGCCGGAAGGTTCGGCTCCATCATAGGACTCCTTCATCCTGACCAGAAGGCCGGCGGATTCCGGGCTATCATAAAACCCCCCGTCGTCATCCCTGAAGTTCTCTATCATCTTTTCCGTAAGACGGATGGCGTGATGCAAATAGTGCGGGTTATGCCCGGCCCCGTACAGATCCAGAAGTCCCTGCACCAGAAAACTGTAGTCATCAAGCCCGCCCTCATAGCGTGCCTCGCCATCGCGATAACGCCGCAACAGCTCCCCTTCCACCAGAAGAGTATCCAATATAAAGCCGGCTGCCTTTTCTGCCGCCCTCAGGTATTCCTCATCACCCAGAACCATGGAGGCCCTGGCCAAAGCGGAAATCATCAGTCCGTTCCAGGCAGTAATAATCTTATCGTCACGATGGGGCGGCACCCTGCCGCCGCGTGCTGCAAGGAGAATTCCCCTCGCCTCCCCAAGGAGCCGTTCCAGCTCAGGTTCCGACAGCGCTGTCTTTCCCGCCAGCTCACTGAGCTCCATATTCTGATAGAGGATGTTACGTCCGCTGAACTCCTGCTGCGGATCATGCAGGGCGTTACCATCCCTTTCCACCCCGTAATACGCCTTGAAAACAGACGCCTGTTGTTCTGAAAGAAGGCTGTTGATTTCATCCTCCGTCCAGAGATAAAATGCCCCCTCACCATGTTCCTGCGCATTGTATGGATTCACAGAATCGGCATCTTCAGCCGAATAAAATGCCCCATGGGAATCCCGCATATCCCGCAGTACATATTCAAGGGTGCGGCCGGCAACCCGCCGGTACTCCGCAGCTCCCGTCAACTGGTAGGCAGACAGGTAAACGGAGACCAGCTGAGCCTGATCATAGAGCATCTTTTCGAAATGGGGAACCCGCCACTGCGTGTCCACCGAGTAGCGGTGAAAACCACCTCCGATATGATCGTGGATACCGCCCTCCGCCATCCGGTCAAGGGTGAACAGGGCCATATCACGGGCAGCCTTTATTCCACTCATCTTATAGTAGCGAAGGAGAAAATCCATCACCACCGGCCTTGGAAACTTCGGAGCCTGTGCAAAGCCGCCATACGACGGCTCATAGCTCTCTTCTATCTGGGAAAACCCTTTGTCCAGCCACGTCTTTTCAATGCTTTTGCCCCCGCCCCTGTCCATATTTCTCAGCTGAGTCGTGACCTGCTCTGCTGACATGGCGATGCTGGTCCTGTCCGTAAGCCAGGCTGTCTTGACAGCCTGCAGGATATCCATGAACCCGGGGCGTCCACGGGTGGCCTGTGGGGGGAAATAGGTTCCGGCATAAAACGGTCTTTTATCCGGGAAAAGAAACAGGGAAAGGGGCCAGCCGCCACTTCCGGTCATCGCTCTGGTGGCGGCCATATACACCTGATCAACTCCGGGACGTTCCTCCCGGTCCACCTTTATTGAGACAAAATTTGCATTGAGAAAATCTGCAGTCACCTGATCTTCAAATGACTCATGGGCCATGACATGACACCAGTGACAGGTGGAATACCCGATGGAGAGGAAAATCGGTTTATCCTCACGCAAGGCCTTTTCAAAGGCCTCTTCACCCCACGGATACCAGTCCACCGGGTTATGGGCATGCTGGAGCAGATAGGGACTCTTTTCATGGATAAGATGATTTGCCTTTCCTCTGGCACTACTCTCTGCGGAGATCCTCTCGTCATTTTTCTGTTTCACTGTGCTGCCCGGTTCCTTTCCCGAAATCTGGCCAGTCATAGAAAAAAACAGAACTGGAAAGAAGAGGAGAAAAAATTTTATTCTCAGTGCATTCACCATATACCACAAGGTATGCCCGGATCTGTTCCGAGTCAACGGGAATTATTCCCAGCTGTCCCGGCAGCTGCAATCACCACGATACTACGCATATTTACCCATGAAAAATTGGGTGCTTCCACCAATTGTCCTTTCACTGCAAAATGCTATAATGAATCATCAGAAGAAATTCCTGAAACGTTTCTTCACCCTCTTCCCTACGGAACCGCCATGGAACAACGACACTATTTCAGAGCAAAGGCCACAAACACTGAGATACACATTTCAGACCGCGCCGGTTTTTGCGTGGGAATCCTCAAAGATTTTTCACGTTTCGGTCTCTGTATCACAGACATTCCCAGAAAGATACACACTGAAGGTGGCTACTTCATCGCTGTTTTATCGTGTGATAACATCAACTTCAGACTAAAGGTGGAAGAGCGTTGGAGTGTAAAGGAGGGACTCGCAACTGTCATTGGTGCCGTCATTGAAAATGTCCCATGGGACTGGACCGAGATGGTCATGCAGCATGAACCGCAAAGCAATGACGTCTGGACA
>JAMOMO010000319.1 GCA_027067035.1 Desulfobulbaceae bacterium | reverse complement strand
GGGCTGATTCTCCAGTACAGCACTGTCTTCCAGGGCACCGAGAATCGGATCATCAAGATATTTCAAAAAGATATCGGCTATGAGTTCCTGACTGGCAATGCCACCGCTGCCGTGATCCAGAAGAATCTTTTTTCTGTTTCTCTCACTGTTCTGCATAATCATCACCGGGCATATTTATAAAATGCCGCACAGGTCCCTTCGCTTGAAACCATGCACGGACCAACCGGAGTGCCCGGAGTACAGCGCTTCCCAAACAGAGGGCACTGCGATGGCAGCTCTTTCCCTTTGAGTATTTCACCGCAGCGACACCCTTTGGGCTCTTCTGCGGGAAGAAGTTCAATATCCAGCCGCCTTTCCGCATCAAAATGACCAAACTCCTCACGGATGGCCAGGCCGCTTCCCGGTATCATCCCCAGACCGCGCCACTCCATGTCAACAGGTTCAAAGATGGTCTCCACCATCTGCTGCGCCCTGGGATTTCCATGCCACTGCACCGCCCTGGTATAGGCGTTCTCCACCCTGGCCGTTCCCGATGCCACCTGTCTTGCGATGAGGATAAGGGCCTGCAGGATATCAGCAACCTCAAAGCCGCCCACCACGCAGGCAAGGCCGTAGTTATCCACCAGGGGCTCATAGGCCGCAGCTCCAATGATACTGCTCACATGGCCGGGACAGAGCAGGGCGTCAATCTTAAGCTCCGGATCATCAAGGAGGGCCATGAGTGGCGGAGGCATCACCTTGTGGGTGGAAAAGACCACGAAATTATCAATCCCCCGGTTCCCGGCAGTACGTATGGTGGCGGCAATCCCGGGAGTGGTGGTCTCAAAACCGACGCCGAGAAAGATAATCAGATCATCGGGATATTTTGCGGCAAGCTCCAGACAGTCCATGGGAGAATAGACAACATCCACCTTTGCCCCGTCCGACGAGGCATTTGCAAGGGAGCGGCCGGTGCTGCCGGGAACCCGAAACAGGTCGCCAAACAGGGCAATCCGGTGAGCTTCCTGCTCCGCCATGGCAAGGATGGCATCGATGTGGGAGGCCGAAGTGACACAGACCGGACAGCCGGGACCTGATACCAGCTCCAGTCCGTCAGGCAGGAGACTGCGGATGCCACTGCGGAAAATGGACATGGTGTGCGTCCCGCAGACCTCCATCACCCGGAACGGCCTGTCTACACTCCGGCGCAGCTCCTCAAAGAGGGGCGCGGCCAGTGCGGGATCACGAAATTCATCGAGATACTTCATTTTTTTCCATCCATGGCTTCAAGCTTCTCCACCTTTTCTGCCATCTCCTCCATGAGCCGGATATTGGTCGCGGCCTCTTCCGGATCAAGGGTGTGGATGGCAAAACCCGCATGGATGATAAGGTAATCACCAAGGCGCGGCCAGCGATCAACAATGTCCAGCCGGGTCTCTTTTTGAATACCGTCTGTTTCCACAACGGCAAGCTGACCGTTGAGGAAATCATCCGGATCACCCTGAATCTCAATCACCTTCATGGGAACTGCCAGACACATGCGCCAACCCTCCAATAACTGCCTGTCCCAGAGCGATACCACCGTCATTCACCGGAATTTCCTCTCCGGTGTACACCGTGAATCCCCTCTGTTCCAGGAGAATAAAAAGTCCCTGTAACAGGATCATATTCTGCATACAGCCGCCACCCAGGACGACCTGTTTCAGACCGGTCTGCCCGGCAAGCTTCTCCAGAAGCCGGACCAGACTGTGAATAAGCGAGAGGTGGAAATCAAGGGCAATCTCCGCCCGCGCCACTCCCG
>JAMOMO010000318.1 GCA_027067035.1 Desulfobulbaceae bacterium | reverse complement strand
AAGGAAAAAGTACTGCCAACAGGCTTCCTGAATCTGCGGGCCTTTGGTGGGCAGAATCCTGCCGTGAAAAAATGAGACGGGTGCCATCACCGGAAAAGGTTTATGGATTCGGACAGAGTGCTATTCGGACTGCAGGACCACTGCAGCCATGGCTTTCACTGCAACCCTGTCTCCACCTGTCCGCTTTACCGCAAGGTCATGGGAGGGAAAATCGAAGGGACTCCTGCGGGCGGTATCTATTATCTGTTTCCAGGTGCTTTTACCGTCCGGCACTGCTGGAATCGTGAATTCGGCAGATTCCGTGCGATCACCGTTGAGCATGATAAAAAAGTCCGGGTCGCTCTCTTTGCCGTGCAGGGAGAAGGCCAGTGTGTGACAGTGATACGACCAGTCTTCACTGCCGGGCTCCAGCGCCTGCCAGGTGATTTCCCGTTCCAGACCGTGACTGAAGAAGTTGCGGCGTCTGAAGAGCAGGTTTTTCTTGCGCAGGGCCAGACATTTTCTGAAAAACCGCTGCAGCCCTTTGTTCTCGGCGGCAAGGTTCCAGTCGATCCAGCTGGTTTCGTTGTCCTGACACCAGCTGTTGTTGTTGCCCTGCTGGCTGCGGGCAAATTCATCACCTGCGGTGATCATGGGGACACCCTGGGAGAGGATCAGCAGCAGTGCCATGCTGCGCATCCTTCTGAAACGGAGACAAAGGATATCCTCACGGTCACTGAGTCCTTCAACACCACTGTTCCAGCTGATGTTGTGGTTGTCACCATCGCGGTTTTCCTCACCATTGGCCCAGTTCTGCTTCTGTTCAAAACTCACAAGGTCATAGAGGGTGAAGCCATCGTGACTGGTGATGAAATTGACGGAGTTGCAGGGAAATCTGGAACTTGTCTGGTAGAGATCGGAACTGCCGCTGATACGGGTTGCCAGGTTGGCGACACTGTTGTCATGGCCCGCCATGAAGGCACGGACATCGTCTCTGAACTTTCCGTTCCACTCCGCCCAGCGACTGTCCTGGGAGAAGCTGCCGACCTGATAGAGCCCGGCGGCATCCCAGGCTTCCGCAATGATTTTGGTGTCGCGTAATATGGGGTCCTCTGCGATCATCTCAATCATGGGGGGATTGGCCAGTACATGTCCTCTGCTGTCCCTGCCGAGGATTGAGGCCAGGTCAAAGCGGAATCCGTCTATGTGCATCTCCATGACCCAGTAACGCAGGGATTCCTTGATAAAGGCGCGTACCACGGGATGGTTGCAGTTGAAGGTGTTGCCGCAGCCGGAGAAGTTGAGATAGTCGTGCTGCTGCTCATCGAGCAGGTAGTAGATCGGATTATCGATTCCGCGGAAACTTGTGGTGTTGCCGTGATAGGCGCCCTCACCGGTATGGTTGTACACCATGTCGAGGATGACCTCGATCCCTGCCTGGTGCAGACTGCGGACCATGGTTTTGAACTCTGTGAGCTGCTGTCCGGGATCGGATGCCAGTCCGGATTTGAGGGCAAAGAATGAGATGGGGTTGTAGCCCCAGTAGTTTCTGAGCTGTTCTCCGGTTTCGGGGTGGAAGAAGGCGTTGTCGTTTTCATCCCATTCAGTGACCGGCATCAGTTCCACGGCGGTTACCCCCAGCTCTTTGAGGTAGGGGATCTTCTCGATGATACCGAGGTAGGTTCCGGGGTGTCTGACCCCGGAACTCCTGTGCCTGGTAAAGCCGCGGACATGGAGCTCGTATATGACGGAGTCCACCATGGGGGTTTTCAGCGGTCTGTCGTCCTGCCAGTCGAAATCGTGTGTGTTCAGTCTGCAGAGAGGGGTGTCGGTTCCGGGGAGATCCTCTCCCCAGCGGCGGGGCTGCAGATTTTGACAGAGGGGATCAATGAGAATTCTGTTGCGATCATAAACAAGCCCCTGGCCTGTGATGTCCGTTTCCCCGTCGAGGCGGTATCCATAGGAGAAATCCCGCTCATTCGTCTCAAGGAAGATATGCCAGATATCTCCTGTGCGATTGAGTTCCGGGTCAAGTTCCAGCTCCATTCTGCCGTGCATGCTGCGGTTGTCTTTTCCCGGCTGGATGACCAGGCTTACTGCGGTGGCATGGCGGGAGAAGAGGGTGAAGTTGATGCCGTTGTCCAGTATTGTGGTACCGCTTGGCAGGGGGACGCCGCGTTTGAGCAGTGTTGAACTTTTTTGCTTGATCATTTTGATAATAGGAACTATAATTATTTATAAGTAGAAAAGAATAGGAATTATTTGTTTCTCTCTACCTGACAATACACCAGCGGGAGAAAAAAGTAGAACTGTTTTTTTGCAGGGAGATGGCAGTTCAGGTTCAGTTTAAGTCATTGAAACCATAGCAAAGGAGTCTTTTATGGGCATGTTTCAGAAGTTGGAGATCGGTGGTAGTGTTACCCCTGAAATAGATTGGGAAATGACACCGGATATGACCTTCGGGACCTTTGAGTCCTGGGGCGGACGTGAGCGGGTACGTAACAATGACGAGCGGATCTATTACTTTTTCATTGACAACTGGGAGGATGAGGCCAAACTCTGCCTCATGGAACGGGGTGTCAAGCACGCCAAGGTTCTGGCTGAAATCAAGGCCCCTGATCAGATGCTCAGAAACTGTGTCACAAAGCAGGGTACTTCGTCACTGTTTGAAAAGAGTTATGCCATTAATGATGAGATCAGGGAATGGCTGATGGCCAATGTTCTGCTTGCAGAAGACAGTTCCGCCGTGATTCCGCTGTATGATGCAACTGAAGTGGAAGACATGGGTGAGCCGCTGCCACTCATGGAAGAATCGGAGTTCACCGGCGAGAAGGTTGTTCTTCCCAGTGAGCATGGTTTTATAAACGATGGTGAGATCACCGCTGTCATGGAAAAATGGGGTTTCTATGATGGTGATTATAATACCGGGGGAAATTTTGAGAATTCACTGGTTGATCCGGGTGATGGACGGGTGGTTGTTGACCAGCGTACCGGGCTTATGTGGCAGCGTGGAGGGCTTGATATCACATCGGTCCGCAGCATGCAGCGCAGGATTGAACAGTTGAACAGGGATGGCTTTGCGGGGTTTCATGACTGGCGGATGCCAACCATGGAAGAGGCCATGTCCCTCATGGAAAAAGAGTCCAACAACAAGGACATTCATTTACACCCCTGCTTTTCAAAAGAACAGCCTTTTATCTTTGTGGCGGCCCAGCGGAAGCCGGGCGGTTACTGGTTTGTGGATTATAAACATGGTCGTGCCTTCTGGTCATCCGGAACCATTCCGGGCGGTTTTGCACGGCTCTGTCGTACCATGTAGTGTTTTCTTCCTCCTCCTTGTACCCGAAAGAGAGTACTCTCTTTCGGGTATTTTTTTGTCCGGAGGAAATGTACATTGACATTTCAGGGAGTATTGTGATATTCAGGAAATGTAAATGTACATTCAAGGGGAGGAGGTATGGATCTGACAAAGAAACAGCAGCAGTTATTTGACTATCTGCAGCAGCAGCTGGAAGATGAAGGCCGGGCGCCGAGCCTGCGCCAGGCGGCGGAGGATCTGGGCGTGAGTCATAATGCCGTGGCCCAGCTGATTACGCAGCTTGAGCGCAAAGGGGCCATTGAACGGGAGGGCCGCTACAGCAGATCCATCAGGATTCTGCCGCGGCAATCATCACGGCGGGGTGAGTCTCGTTTCAGGGAGCTGCCGGTGGTGGGGAGAATCACAGCCGGTCTGCCCATGTATGCACAGCAGGAATGGGATGGCTCGGTGGTGGTGGATGGCACCCTTTTTCCGGGAAATAATCTGTTTTGTCTGCGTATTCAGGGAAACTCCATGCAGGATGCAGGAATATTGAATGGTGATCTTGTGGTGTGTGAACCGCGGCAGTACGCTGAAAACGGGGAGATTGTGGCCGTTCTTATTCAGGGGGAGGAGGCGACGGTGAAACGGTTTTTTTTAGGAGATGATTACATTGAACTCCGTCCGGAAAACAGGACCTTCAGTCCCGTCAGGTATCCATTCTCTGATATTCTGGTGCAGGGCAGGGTAATGGGTGTGATCAGAAGTTATGACAGCTGAGACTCTCTGTCCGGTTCTTGTGGGAACCAGCGGTTATTCGTACACCGAGTGGGTGGACAGTGGCTTTTATCCGCAGGGTACCAGAACTCCGGAGATGCTGCAGCTCTATGCAGAATCGTTTCCCATAGTTGAGCTGAACTATACCTGGTACCAGATGGTTCGTGCCGAGGCTATCAGCCGTATGATCTCCAGGGCCCCTGAAGCGTTTCTCTTTGCCGCAAAACTGACCAGGACGCTGACCCATGAGCGGGAACGGGACTGGAAGGAGGAACTGAGGCGGTATCGGGAGGGAATTCGTCCCCTGCAGAGGCAGCTGGCTGTGATTCTTGTGCAGCTGCCGGGGAGTTTTGACTGGAGCAGGAGCAATCGCTACTACCTCGCCCACCTCCTTGATGCGCTGCACGGATTTCCGCTGGCAGTGGAGTTTCGTCATATTTCCTGGGCCAGGGATTCGGTCTTTGCCGAGCTTGAAAAACGCCGGATCACTCTGGTCACGGTGGATGCCCCTTCCCTTCGCGGCCTTTTTCCCTGTCTGGATGTGCTCACCAATCCCGATCTCTTTTTTGTCCGGTTTCACGGTCGCAATATCGGGGGCTGGCAGTCGGGAAATATGCAGAAAAAGTTTGACTACTGCTACACGGAGGAAGAGCTGCAGCAGTGGAATGAAAAGTATCTCAGTGTATTACGGAAAAAAGCCGGGCGTGGAGTGGTTTTCTTTAATAATCATGTCCGGGCTCAGGCTCCGGCAAATGGCCGGATTCTGCAGGAAATTCTGGGGCAGTAGGGTATGGATCGGGCCATTATCCATCTCAATGTTACCGACTTTGCGGTGGCGGTTGAACGTATTGAGGACAGCAGCCTGCGCACAACACCGCTGATTGTGGCATCCGGTGCTGCAGAAAAGAGCAGGACACTGGTTTTTGATATGAGTGAAGAGGCATATCAGGACGGGGTCCGCAAGGGAATGAGCTTGTCGCAGGCCCGCAGCTATTGCAGATCGGCCAGGATTATTTCTCCGCGGCCGGAACTCTATCGAAGGGCGATGACAGCGCTGGTGCAACGGGTCAGTCACTATACGCCGCTGGTGGAGCCGGGCGAAGAGGATGGCCATCTCTTCATGGATGTCACCGGAACGCACAGACTGTTCGGCCCTGCCCCTGATGTGGCATGGCGCCTTCGCAGGGAGCTTTCTGCCACACTTGGGCTTGATCCGGTCTGGAGTGTTGCCTCCAGCAAACTGGTCTCCAAGGTCGCTTCAAGAGTGGTGCGCCCCCACGGGGAATATATTGTGGGGGCCGGGGAGGAAGATGTCTTCCTTGCCCCTCTGCCTCTGTCCATACTGCCGGGGGTGACTGCGGAA
>JAMOMO010000317.1 GCA_027067035.1 Desulfobulbaceae bacterium | reverse complement strand
TGCACCGGATCGGACAGCTTGCGGAACTCAGTCGCAGGCAGCTTCTGGTTCCTTTTCAGAAACGGGGCAATGTCCTCTATGATATGAGCCGCGGCAGGGATGGGGCTGCCGTGCTTCCTGTTCCGGAGAAAGAGGGCAGGATTACGGTGGAACGGCTGTTTGAAGAGGATACTGCAAGCTGTGAAGAGGTGAAAACGGCGCTTGTCATGCTGGTTCATGCCATGGGAAGGATACTGCGTCGCAGGAAGATGCTTGGAAAGCGCATCCGGGTGAGCCTTTATTATGATGACGGCGGAAAGAGCAGCAGGCAGCTGACTGCCCCGAAGGGAACTGATAATGATTTTGTCCTGCGCGGTATGGCGCAGACTGCTCTGGACAGGGCGTGGGGCCGCCGGATCCGGTTGCGCCGCTGTGTCCTCAGTTGTGACCGGCTTCTGCCCCGTTCCCCGCAACAGAGCCTCTTTGTCCTCCAGAATGACAGAGAACTGCAGCAGAAGAAAATACTGACGGCCATGGACCGGATCTCTTCCCGTTTCGGCAGCCGTTCCATTGTTCTGGGATCCGCCGTTTAAGCCGTGCTGCCCCTTTTTGTCCGTTCCTACTACTCCCTGATGAGGGGCTGCAGTTCACCTAAGGCACTTTGCAGACGTGCAGCGGCTCTTGGTTATGACACTCTGGTGCTCACAGATGTGGATTCCCTTGCAGGACTCTGGCCCTTTCTTGCCGCCTCCAAACAGCATGGAATAGTGCCCTGTGTGGCAGCTGAAATCAGTGATCCCCGTTCATCGCACAGTCTCATATGTCTTGTGGCCGACTCTCACGGGTATACTCATTTGTGTAATTTGATAAGCAGGAGAAAGTCTGATCCTCACTTTTCATTGAAAAGAGAGCTTGTGCGGTGTGGCAGAGGGCTCATCATTCTCAGCTCTTCGGTCGCTCTTCTGGAATATCTGAAACCATACTCCCTGCGGCTGGTGGCAGACCTTGGCCCCCGGCCGGTGGCAAAGTCCACATATCTCAGAAAATGGGCGCGGGAAAACGGGGTTGCGGCCGCAGTTGTTCCGAAAATAGTTATGGCGGAGGAGAAGGAAATGAAAACCCTTTCCCTTTTGTCTGCCATACGGGAAAGGGGCTTGATGGATGACCGGAAATCTCCTGCCTGTCCTCTGTGGATAGAGCCTCCGGAAAGCTATGAGGATCGTTTCGGAGTGTGGCCGGAGCTTTTGGCAGCCACCGAAAAACTGCTGCTGTCGTGCAGCTTTCACGGCCCTGATTTCGGGATGGTGATGCCGCCATGGGACATGGCGCGGGGAAAACCGCAAACGACCCTGCGCAAGGCGGCATACAGGGGCGCCTGTGTCCGCTATGGCAGCGATCTTTCAGAGGCCGTGGTCGAGCGTCTTGAAAAGGAGCTGCGGGTTATTGAATCCATGGGGTTTTCCTCATATTTCCTGGTGGTGCGCGACATTGTGAAACAAGCATCCCGTATCTGCGGCCGGGGTTCAGGGGCCGCCTCCCTTGTTGCCTATTGTCTGGAAATCACCAATGTCTGCCCGGTGAAGCACAACCTCTACTTTGAGCGATTTCTCAATCCCGGTCGCAGTGATCCGCCTGATATTGATATCGATTTTGCCTGGGATGAGAGGGATTCCGTGCTTGCGGAGCTCCTGGAAAAATATGGCAGCAGGGCGGCAATGGTGTCAACTGTGATACGGTTTCAGCCGGCCATGGCCATTCGGGAGACGGCCAGGGCCTTCGGGATCGGGGCAGCAGAGATTGCAGGAATCTCGAAGGCTCTGAGACGTTTGGCGGCTGCCGGGGATACCATGAAGAAACCCTGGCCCGAGATTGTCGAACTGGCGGAGACTCTCATCGGGATTCCGCGGCACCTCTCTGTTCATCCGGGAGGGGTGATCATCAGTCCTGATCCCGTTGCCGATTATGTTCCGGTGGAGCCCTCTTCCAAAGGGGTACCCATTATCCAGTGGGATAAAGACGGGGCGGAGGATGCCGGGCTTGTGAAAATAGATCTGCTGGGCAATCGCAGTCTCGGGGTAATCAGGGACTGTATCGATTCTCTGACCGGCAGGGGCCGCTGTTTTGATGAGGAGTACTGGCAGCCGGAAGAGGATCAGGCAACACGGAAAACCGTGGCGGAAGGAAGAACCATGGGCTGCTTTTATATTGAGAGTCCTGCCATGCGCCTTCTGCAGCAGCGGGCCGGCAGCGGGGAGTTTGAGCAGCTTGTACTGCAGTCTTCGATTATCCGCCCCGCGGCCAATGATTTTGTCCGGGAGTATGTTCGCAGGCTCCATGGGGGCCGCTGGGAGTATCTTCACCCGAAGCTGGCATTGGTCCTTGACGAGACCTTTGGGCTGATGGTCTATCAGGAAGATGTGTCACGGGTGGCCGTGGCCCTTGCCGGGTTCAGCCATGCCAGGGCCGATGGGCTGCGCAAGGTGATGTCCAGAAAAGAGCGGCAGCTCCGTCTCAGGGACTACAGGGAGGAGTTTCGTCGCGGCTGCTGTGAAAACGGTGTGGACGGGGAGGTTTGTGAAAAACTGTGGCAGATGATGATGAGTTTTGACGGTTACTCGTTCTGCAAACCGCATTCGGCGTCCTATGCCAGGGTTTCCTATCAGGCAGCCTACCTGAAGACCCACTACCCCGCGGAATTTATGGCGGCGGTGATCTCCAATCAGGGTGGCTACTACTCAACCTTTGCCTACGTCTCAGAGGCAAAACGGCTGGGGCTGAAAATTCTTCCTCCCTGCGTGAACAACAGCGGGATATGCTGGGCTGCGGAATATCTCTCCGACAGGCTTCAGGGGGTCCGGGTGGGATTGATGGCGGTGAAGCAGCTGTCTGCGGCAACCATGGGACGTATTGTGACAGCACGACAGAATGGAGCGTTTTCTTCAAGCGCCGACTTTCTGCAGCGGGTGCAGCCCGGGAAGGATGAGTGCCGGATGCTTATTCAGGCCGGGGCCCTGGACGTCTTCAGCGGCCCGGGGAACAGAAGCTGTCTTTTCTGGGAACTGGCCCGGCTCAAGGCCCTTGTCCGGGCGGCCAAAAGCAGTCCTCTGTTTGCAGTGCAGATGCCGTCTCCCCCAAAACTTACAGGATTTACTGAGCAGGAACTGCAGCAGCAGGAGTATGGAGCACTCGGTTTTCTCTGCGGGGAGCATCCCATTCTCTGTTACGGTGAAAAACTGCGGGGACGTGTCAGGGCCTGTGACATGAAGCGCTATGCAGGGAGACGGATACGTTTCTGCGGCTGGCTGCTCACCGGAAAAATGGTGTCAACAAAGAGCGGTGAGGTGATGGAGTTTCTGACCTTTGAGGATGAGACCGGTCTGGTGGAGGCCACGTTTTTTCCACA
>JAMOMO010000316.1 GCA_027067035.1 Desulfobulbaceae bacterium | reverse complement strand
TTCCACTGTCTGAGCCACCATCGCAATTTTTTCATCTATCTCAGCTATAATACCTGAAATCTGTGTGATTTCCGTGACAGATCCCTGACTGGCGCTCTGGATGGCTTCGATCTTATCTTTAATCTGGGCGGTGGCCTCAGACGTCTGCTTGGCCAGGTCTTTGATTTCATTTGCGACCACGGCAAAACCCTTCCCGGCCTCCCCTGCCCGTGCAGCTTCAATTGTGGCATTCAGGGCAAGGAGGTTGGTCTGTTCGGAAATCTCAGTGATGGCTTCGGTAACTTTTCCTATCTCAAGTGCGGCTGCACCCAGTTCTTTTATCTGGGTGGATGCATTTGCAGACTGGTTCACCGCGGCCCTGGTTATGGATTGAGTCTTTTCGGTATTGGAGGATATTTCTGCAATGGTGGAAGACATCTCTTCAGCTGCCGAGGCCACCATATTGACATTCACCGAAGTCTCTTCCGTGGCCGCGGCAACTGAAGACATATTGGCACTCATCTCCTCAGCGGCGACAGCAACAGTATTGGCCCTTGTGGTTGTATCTTCGGCATTCACAGACATCTCATTGGAGATCTTTGTCAGCTCCACCGAGGCAGTGGACAGGGTCCTGGTTCCGGAAGCTATATCCTGAAACATTATCCGTAAATTCCCGCTCATTTCATTCAGTGCCTTTGCCATGACACCCACCTCATCTCCCTGGGAAACAGAAAGCTGTCTGGTGAGATCCCCGTTTTTCATGTACTGGGAAAAGGCAACCGCCTCGTTCAATGGCCCCGTGATTTTCACAGCCAGAAAAAAACCTCCAATCAGCGCAAAAAGGATTGCCCCGCCAGTTGCCATTATGGTTCTGGTCAAGACACTTCCGATGACAGAGTCCATTGCAATTTTGGCCTTCTCCTCCACCCCGCCGAGCATATCCATAAGCTCTTCGCCGAATGCATCTGTTTTCTTGTCGGTGCGGTGGAGTGTTTTCAGTGTTTCCGGATCAGGATGCCCGGAGCTGACAAGCTCTTTTTTCAGATTATATATCTTTTCAATACCGGTCAAAAACTGATTATTATGAATGGAATCGGCCTTCTCAAGCAGCCGTATCACATCTTCATCGTCAGAGGCATAGATCCTCCCCTCCGGAGTGTCTGCACCGTTGAGAATGGCATCATGGAAGAGATCAAAGTGTTTGATAAGCTGCTGATGCTCACCCCATACCTCGTTGAGAGTTTTCACATCTTCCGAGGCAAGAAGCTCCATGATCATCTGCATATCACCGCGTACCGCCAGCTTCATCTCCATTGCAGAATCCACCACAGAAGCGGATTCCTTTATGTAGCGGGTTGAAAGATAGCCGTTCAGGCCAATAAATCCGGACACAACGGCCATCAGACAAAAAGCCGTCACTATTTTTATTTTTATTGAAATATCATTGAATTTCATTCCTTTCTCCTTCTGGAAAACCTTCTTGTGAACAACAGACCTTAAGTAGTCTATCACATTTTGGAAAAAACCAATAAGAATAATTCTCCAAAACTGTCGAAGCTACTAAAATCTTTATATTGAAGCAGTGAGATATACTGAAGAACAGGCAATCAGCGATTACGCAGATACTCCTCCCATTCAAGGGGGAGCATGCTCTTTTTCCTGCTATTGCACGCTTTGCAACAGGGGACGAGGTTGTCTTTGGTGCTGAGTCCGCCGCGGGAGAGCGGCACACGATGATCCATGGTAAGCTCTTTAAAGGCAAATTTTCCGGAGCAGTAGTAACACTTCCCGGACGATGTTTTCTGCTGCCACCA
>JAMOMO010000315.1 GCA_027067035.1 Desulfobulbaceae bacterium | reverse complement strand
ATTCAGCACCATCACCGCACGCGCCGGAATACAGGGCGTTTCATGCCCCACTGCAAAGGCTGTCTGACAAGGGAAAACCGTGCAGGAAACGGTCTCTGCCGCCAAAGATCAGGAGGCGACAAATCCCATTATGCCATCTGCTATAAACTGGATGGAAAGAGAGGCAAGGAGCACTCCAAGAAGTCTTTTGGCAATGGTATTTCCGGTCTCGCCCAGAAAGCGGGATATTTTACGACCACTCATAAAACTGAGCAGCGTGAGCAGCAGCACCACAAAGACAGCTGCTATAAGGGCAGCAAGATCCCTCACCCGACCCTCGGCGCTTGCATAGAGCAGCACAGTCAGAGTCAGGCTGCCCGGACCGGCAAGAAGGGGAAAAGAGAGGGGATACACAGAGATATCCTCAGGTGCATCCTGATCCTGTTCCATACGAAAGGGTTCCTGCTTGGTGATCATATTAAAGGCCGTGTAAAAGAGCAGCAACCCGCCAGCAATACGAAACGATTCTATGGCAACCCCCAGTGTATCAAGCAGCCTTGCCCCAAAAAAACCGAAACAGAGGATGATCATAAGGGAGAGAAGAACTGCACGAATCCCCATGCTTCTGCAATATGCAGCATCTTTCCCTTCCGTGAGAGCAACAAAGATCAGCGAGACCCCCAGGGGATCGATAATAACCAGATAAGAGAGCAGTGCAGTTAAGAAAAGACCTGTATTCATTTTGAGCTATACCTGAATCCGTGACAAGAAGATGGTGATACACACCACAGAGAATTTATTATTTTAACAATTGTATCAGACAGCAGCAGGCAATCCGCAATCCTTGTGCCTGGCAATCTTCAAGAAGCAATCAACATGAGAGAGCAACAAGCTGTCATAATGAAAATACCCCATTTGAACGGGTGATGAAACCATTGATTGAAAATGCTTTCAGGGAAACGGGTAAGACCATCAGTACCGGAAGAGACGTTGAGGCAGTTCGAGAGCAGTTTGAACATCATGATGATCAAACGATGCAAGCTCTCGGTTGTTGCCGGGATGAATTACCGGCTCTGAAAAGCTGATGCATCTGTATGAAATGATCAACAGACAAAAAAATACTTTGCAAATTATTTGTTTCAATGTTTCAGTGGCTTATAGATTGTCAAATCGTTCTCCGGAATATGATTTCTTTTTCATACACCACGCCTCAACACAACAATAACATCTCGCTGCCTGCTTTTTCTGCAGAATGCCTGAAGTGAATTCCGTGGAGAGTGCGAAATTCCTGTCTTTCCGGGGAAGCCACACGCTGACACTCTTTTGAATTCTCTTTCAGTGCCGAATCATTCCTGACAGGGAAATCAAATAAATACCAATAGAATCCATTAAGACAGCCACGAACCGTTCAGTGAATATTTAACGTAATCTCGTGGAACAGATATACAAGCGTTGCTTCACCCCGGGATCTGGAACCGGAATCAACACCCTCTGATCCAGGACGGAATTTGCTGACAACAGCCAGGAGAGCAGATTAAATCCAGTTCCCTGCCTGTAAATACAGGATTGTCATATTTTCCACCTTTTACCCGATGATATCGGGATACATGGAAAATAGAGAGAAAAAAGGATATCTGGACAGTTGTTTCCATATTTGGCCCTTAATATGAGAATATATGGAAAAACGATCCAGATATAAGGTGATACGCTGGATTTTTTCCAGTTATTAACACTGTTGAACTGAACCGCTACGCGGAAACACACTCTGCATCAAACACTCAAGATAAGTTTTCAGCCAGCTCCTTCCTGCTATAA
>JAMOMO010000314.1 GCA_027067035.1 Desulfobulbaceae bacterium | reverse complement strand
CACCCTGGTGTTGATTTCCATGAAATAGTAGTTGTAGTCTTTGTCAATAAGGAATTCAACGGTACCGGCATTAAAGTAGTTGGCAGCTTTCGCGGCTTTTACGGCAGTGGCACAGATGGTGTCTAGAAGGTCCTGATCTCCAATCATGGAAGGGGCGATTTCGATCAGCTTCTGGTTTCTTCGTTGAATGGAACAGTCCCTGGTTCCGAGGTGAACGGTTGTTCCCTCTTTATCAGCCATGATCTGTACTTCAACATGTTTGGGTTCGATGACGACTTTTTCAAGGTAAACAGATTCGTCATTAAAGGCGGCCTTGGCCTCGGCACGGGCAATGGGAATCTCTTCCTTCATCTGTTCATCTGATTCAATCAGCCTTATACCACGACCGCCGCCACCTGATGTTGCCTTCAGCATCACCGGGTATTTGAACTCTGCCGCAAAGTCCAGGGCCTCCTGAACACCTTTGTCGCCGGCTGAAAGGTTCTCTGTACCGGGGACCATGGGGATGCCTGCATCAGCCATGATCTGTCTGGCTATAACCTTGTTTCCCAGGTTGGTGACCACCTCTGATGAAGGTCCGATGAAGATAATCCCTTCATCTTCGCAGGCCCTGGCAAAATCGGCATTTTCTGCAAGAAATCCATAGCCGGGATGGATTGCGGAAGCCCCTGATTTTTTGGCGGCATTGATGATTTTATCAATATTCAGATAATCACAGCGGGGACCATTTCCAAGCCAGACAGCTTCGTCGGCAATTCGAATGTGACGGGATTCTTTGTCAGGTGACTCGTACACGGCAACCGCATCATAATTGAGTTCCTGTATGGCTCGAATGAGTCGGATGGCGATTTCGCCACGGTTAGCAACAAGTATTTTTGTTTTCAAAGCAACTCCTTTCTTTCACAGATTATTTCAAAATTGCAACAGAATAACACTGAGGGAAAATCCCTGAATACTGAGGGAAGATTGGGTCGGTATTTTTTTTAATACCCCGATTAAAAATTCAAAGGTGTATTAATTAGCATATTTTTTTTGTAAAGGCAAGTGATACTGGTGAATTGGCCTGGAGCATGCGGCTAACCTGACAGACAACTGCCATTCCTTGAAAACATGCTACTTCGAAGAAATCACACAATATCCTTGACAGTATATCCAGTGGCGATATAACGAAAACATGTATATTGCTTTGGTTGAATTTATCTGTTCTGCCGAAGTTTTCAGCAACTCTTAACCTAGAAACCGGACACCGACATGGTCAAAGAAAGCAAAGCAAAGGCAACGGGGAAGGCCAAGGCTCCCGCTGCCTCCAAAAAGAAAGAGAAAAAATTATATACTGTAATTTTTTTCCATAAATGGTGCAAATCCTGCGGACTCTGTACCGCACTTTGTCCCAAAAAAATAATCAAACCAGACGAGATCGGGCTTCCCTTTATTGAAGCCATGGATCGCTGCAGCGGATGTCGTTTCTGTGAAATCCATTGTCCGGATTTTGCAATTACCATTAAAGAAAGACATCCTGAGAGGAGGAGTACAAATGGAAAGCATTAAAGATGGTGAGCAGAAAAAAATCCTCCTCCAGGGAAATGAGGCAATTGTTGCCGGTGCGCTGGCAGCAGGCTGTCGGTTTTTTGCCGGTTATCCCATTACCCCTGCCTCGGAGATCAGTGAAATTCTGTCCGTTAAACTGCCTCAGCTTGGTGGTACATTCATTCAGATGGAAGATGAGATCGCCTCAATGGGTGCAGTAATCGGGGCCTCCCTTGCCGGGGTAAAGGCAATGACGGCTACCAGCGGGCCCGGCTTTTCCCTTATCCAGGAAAATCTCGGCTACGGCTGTATCGCTGAAGTGCCGTGTGTCATAGTTGATGTCATGCGTGGAGGACCAAGTACCGGTCTTCCCACCAGTCCTTCCCAGGGTGATGTGCAGATGGCGCGCTGGGGTACCCATGGTGATCATCCCATTATTGTCCTTGCCGTCTCTTCTGTGGCGGACTGTTTCTCGGTGACCATCAAGGCCTTTAACCTTTCAGAGAAGTATCGTATTCCGGTGATTATCCTTTCGGATGAAGTTGTTGCACATACGCGGGAATCAGTAACACTGCCGGAATCTGATCAGATACGGATCTTTGATCGCGTCAAGCCGGATGTTCCTCCCGAGTGGTATAAGCCCTATGCAGACAACAACCGCGGTGTTCCTGATATGGCTGCATTTGGAGATGGTTACAGACATCACGTGACAGGACTGGTTCATGATGAAAAAGGTTTTCCAACGCAGGATGCGCAGGAAATTGACAAGTTTCTGAGGAGGATTCATTCCAAGATCAGCAAGGGCTTTCAGGACATCCAGATCACCAAGACACATCTCATGGAAGATGCCGAGGTCTGTGTTATTGCCTATGGTTCTGTTGCAAGATCTGCGCTGCGGGCTGTGCGTGACGCCCGTAAACTCGGCGTGAAAGCCGGGCTGGTGCAACTCGTCACCCTGTTTCCGTTTCCGCGTAAAAGTGTGGATACCTATCTGCGTCAATGCAGGGTGGCCATTGTACCTGAGATGAATATGGGACAGATGAGCCGTGAGATAGGACGCATTAATCAGGCAGGCTGCAGAATTGTGAAACATAACCGGATAGATGGACAGTTGATTACCCCGGAAGAGATCCTCAAACACCTGACAACAGTATGATCTTGCATACCAAAACAAGATTAAGGAGATATGAATACAATGCTTGAACGTGCTGAAATCATACGTAAAGAATATTTACGACACGATAAGAAATTCCCCCATGTCTGGTGCCCGGGCTGTGGAAACGGAATTGTTATGGGTGCCCTGCTGCGAGCCGTACACAGCCTTGGTCTGAACAAAGACGAAGTTGTGCTTGCGTCGGGAATCGGCTGTTCCGGGCGAATGCCCACCTATGTGGATTTTAACACCATCCACACAACCCATGGTCGTGCACTGACCTTTTCCACGGGTATTAAGCTTGCCAGACCGGAACTCACGGTCATGACAGTGATGGGTGATGGTGATTCCACTGCCATTGGCGGGAATCATTTCATTCATGCGGCGAGAAGAAACCTCAACCTCACCGCAATTATCATCAATAACTCCACCTACGGAATGACCGGCGGGCAATATTCGCCGACAACACCCTATGGATCCAAATCAACGACTTCCGTTTATGGCCATGTGGAGCATGCCTTCAGCATAGCCGAACTGGCTGCCACCGCCGGAGCCTCGTTTGTCGCCAGGAGTACCGTCTACCATGCCACACATATGGAAGAGATGCTCAAAAAAGGGATAGAAAAACGCGGCTTTTCAGTCATTGAAATAATTTCCAACTGCCATGTGCAACATGGCAGGAGAAATAAACTCGGCGGAGCCGTTGAGATGATCAACGGCTTTAAGGAACGCTCGGTTACCGTTGAAAAATCGAAGAAGATGAGCAGTGACGAGCTTGAGGGGAAGATCACGATTGGAGTGCTGGCCGATGTGGAGAAACCTGTTTCAACGGAAGAGTACCAGCGTATTGTTGAAGAAGCCAAGCATAAGGCTGAGATCATCACCAGAGCCAAAGAGAAGAACGGAGTGAAACGTTATGAAGAGTGATGCGCGGTATGAAATCCGCTTCAGTGGATCCGGCGGTCAGGGAATCATTACTGCCGCAGTTGTGATGGCCGACGGGGTGGGTGCCTACGATAACAAACATGTGTGCCAGACCCAGAGTTATGGTCCCGAGGCGCGTGGCGGAAAAAGTAAAGCAGAGGTGGTGATTTCCGGCTCTCCCATTGATTATCCCAAGGCATTGCGTGTGGATCTTCTGCTGGCAATGACTCAGGCGGCTTGCGATGCTTATTTTTCTGATATAAAATCAGATGGACTGCTGGTGGTTGATGGCGGACTTGTGAAGCAGTTGCCCACAAGTCGCTCCGTATCCATCCCTTTTACCAGGATTGCCAGAGAAAAGATTGGCCGCGAACTGGTGGCGAACATGGTGGCCCTTGGTGCAGTCGGATATCTCTGCGGCCAGGTATCCCTTGATGGACTGGAGCAGGCGCTTCTCTCGAGAGTTCCCAAGGGAACAGAACAGATGAACTCCGAGGCACTTCATGCGGGAATAGAGGAGGCCAGGAAGATCAACCTTGACCTTCTGCCAAAGTCAGTCTTGTCTGAATGGGAAGACGAGTTATGACGCCGTAACAACTAAATAGGTGGCAATATGAACGTATTACCTGATGGGTACGGATGGCCAGTTCTCGCGGTACTTCTCTGCATTCTTGCGGTGATGGTTTTCAAGAGTCCAACCATGCAGAGCCAGATCAGGAAGGGGTTCATATTGCTGCTTATTGTACTGGGCGTTTCATTCGGATACTATCTCATCACCGGAAAATCACCCACTGAGATACCCTCGGAAATAAGCTTTTTCTTTAACAAGCACCGGGATCCTGAAAGTACCAGTCACCGCTATTATGTGAACCCCGAAGACCGCATAAAAGATGCGGGAGAGTAGAAAGCTCAGCCCTGTTTTTTCCCGACCGCAGCAGTATAAATTGCAGTTTCCTCGTTGGAGTTGATTCCCAGGATATCATTGAGATCGTCGTCGTAAAATGCGGCAACAGGACATGCTGCATTGCCGGTTGCCTCTGCTGCTATCAGCAGGTTCTGGCAGATATGACCTGCATCAAGGAAGATATAGCGCATTCCCCGATTGCCATACTTGCTCATACATCGCCTGACAACGGCTGACCAGATAAAGGTCACCGCCGATTGCGCCATGAATTTCTGATCCAGACAGGCTGCAGTAACTCGGGAGCTGATATCTTTTTCCGTCAAAACATCGAGGCAGAAACTCTCCACATCAAAATGGTAGAGGCCCGGTTTTACCCCTTTAACCCTGTGGATACTGAGATAGGTCTCAACGGGGTAGAGAGCCCCGCCCGAAGGTGCTGTCCTGAAGGTGTAACATCCCGACTTGGCGGTTATTCCCTGGCTTGCCCACAGCATGAATGCAAGGTCCTCCAGATCTATTTCCTTCTGCTCATACTTCCGCCTGGAGCGCCTGTTCTGCAGAAGCGGGACTATACGGGCCTCCTTCAGCTTCCAGCTGCGGGGAAGCTCGATCTTTTCTGTTTCAGGATATCTTTTGAAGGTGTCGATCTGGGCGATGGCCGGTCGCTCCATGTTTTTTATGGTTTCACGATCATAGGCCGTCTCGATCAGATACTTATATCCGGAACATGTTTCAAGTTCAGGCATTCTGCTCCTCACTCTGTTTTTGTTTGGCAAGTTGACCGCATGCAGCTGAAATGTCTTCACCCCTGCTGGTTCGAATAAAAACGGAATAGCCGCAGTCCCTTATTATTTTCTGAAAGGCGTACACTCTGTTTCGTGACGGACTTTCATAGGGGAGTCCTGGGGATTCGTTATATGGCAGCAGGTTGATTTTGCAGGGTATGTCGCGAAGAATCCGGCCAAGCGCGCGGGCATCATCATCAGAATCATTGATCCCCTTGAGAAGGATATATTCAAACATGATTCGTTTTCTTCTGGCCATGGGGTAGTCACGACAGGCCTGCAGGAGTTCCTGCAGTGAAAAGCGTTTGTTGACAGGCATGAGGCTGTTGCGGGTGCTGTCATCCACGGCATGGAGGGATATGGCAAGGTTCACATCGGTTTTTTCACCAAGTTCCAGCATCTTGTCAGCAATTCCACAGGTGGAAACAGTGATGCGCCTGTTTGTCATGTCAAGGCCGCGCTGTTCCGTAAGGATTGATATTGATTTTATCAGATTCTCAAGGTTGTTCAGGGGCTCACCCATCCCCATGAAGACAAGATTTGTTACCCTGTCTGGCCCAATGAGTTTTGATTGTGGCTGATCACGCAGATAATCCCCGACGGCACACACCTGATTTACGATTTCAGAGGGAAGCAGGTTTCTGCTGAAGCCCATGGTTGCCGTGAGACAGAAGGAGCATTTCATGGCACAGCCAACCTGGGATGACACACAGAGGGTGTTTCTGTCCGGTTCAGGGATCAAAACTGATTCTATGAGTTTACCGTCGTCGAGTCTGAAGCCGAATTTGACACAGCCATCTTCGGAACGTTCAATGAGAGGTTCGTCAAAGCTTGACATCCTTGCGTTTTCAGAGAGGATCAGCCTGAATTTTTTAGCAAGATCAGTCATCTGTGAGAAATCGGTGATGCCTGGACGGTAGAGCCAGGACATGATCTGCCTGGCACGAAAAGATGGCTGGCCAAGGGATTCCACATAGTGGACAAGTTCTTCCTGGGTCAGGTTTCTCAGGTCGGTTCTGGGATTCATGGTTTTTTACAGTGCTCTGTGCTCTTCGGGGACCAGGGCACGGTTTCCGAGCAGTGCCTGGGCAATACTGTCAAGCATGGCCTCGCGGTCCCGGGGGAGGCGGCCACTCAAAGGTAAATAGTTAGAGGCGTGATTTGCCATGAATTGTACCGGTTCGCAGTTGATGTTTTTGATTAATTCCTGCAGTTCAAGAAGCATTTGATCCGGATTCAGCAGGTGGAAGCTGCCATTTTCAAGCTGGGTTCCGATTTCAGTGTTGGCAAGAGGCATCAGGCAGAGGGCTGCTATCTGTCTGGGTTTCATTTCACTGAGAACTCTGCCGGTTTGTGTGGCGTGCTGAAGACTTTTTCGAATGCCTGCAAGCCCGATTAAAACCGTTACCGAAAGAAATATTCCGGCCTCTTTGACAAGATTTGCGGCATGGACCATGGAGGCGGCGGTCTCTCCCTTCTTGACCTGGGCCAGTACCGAGTCATCGCCGCTTTCAAGGCCCATATAAATACGATGCAGTCCAAGTTTTCGCAATTCTTTCAACTCACTCACGGATTTTGACCGGATGGCTTTGGTGTTGCCGTAAAGCGCAATACGATTCACCTGCGGCAGGGAGTGCTTTATTTCTGCAAAGAGTCTGATCAGTCTTTTCTGTGACAGTATAAGTGCGTCACCATCAGCAAGAAACACCCGTTTCTGCCTGCTGCAGTGCTCTGCCGCAAAAGCTATGTTTTCGGAAACCTCAGCATCACTGCGAACTCTGAACTCCTTATCCTTGTAGGCACCACAAAAGGTACAGTGATTGTGGGAACAGCCCACGGTCACCTGGATGATAATGGAGTTCGCCTCGCTAGGTGGACGAATGATGTCTCCTTCATAGTTCATCGGCGCTCTGGCTCAACTCGGGTTTGCAGCTTCAAACTCCTTCATAAAGGCAACCAGTTTCACAACACCTTCCCTCGGGAATGCGTTGTAAATGGATGCACGACATCCACCAATGGAACGATGTCCCTTCAGACCGTTGAGACCGATTGCTGCAGCTTCTGCTATGAATTTTGCTTCAAGATCTGCATGCGGCAGATTAAATGAGATATTCATCAGTGATCGTGATGCCTTTTCGGCATGGCCGCGGTAATAGTCCGTGCTGTCTATGCAGTCATAGAGGAGACCGGCCTTTTCTCTGTTTATGGCCTCAATTGCTTCCACTCCACCTTGTTTTTTCAGCCACTTGAGAACTTCGCCCACAGCATATATGGAAAAGCAGGGTGGGGTATTAAACATGGATCCCTTGTCAGCATGTGTCTTGTAGCTCAGCATGGTGGGTGTGTTTTCAGGGGTCCTCTCAAGCAGGTCGTCTCTGATAATAACGATGGTAACGCCTGATGGACCCATATTTTTCTGAGCACCGGCAAAGATGATTCCAAACTGCGAGACATCAATCTTTCGTGAGAGAATATCAGATGACATGTCGGATATCAGAACGTTTCCGGTTGCAGGAAATGCGGGGAACTGCGTCCCGTATATGGTATTGTTGGAAACAAAGTAGAGGTATTCGGAGTCCGGTGAAACACTGTATTCATCAGGCGTGGGGACGCGATTAAAGGTCTGCTCCTCACTTGAAAAGGCCACTTCAATTTCCCCAAACAGTTTTGCCTCTTTTATGGCCTTCTTAGACCATGTTCCCGTGTTGAGGTAACTTGCCTTTTTTCCTTTGCCGAGGAGGTTCATGGGGATCATGTAAAACTGGCTGGAAGCACCACCCTGAAGAAAAAGAACCTTGTAGTTGTCAGGTATTTCCATGAGTTCCCTGAGCAGCTTTTCTGTGGTGTCGGCCACGGCCATGAACTCCTTGGAGCGATGGCTCAATTCTATGAGGCCCATCCCTGTACCCTGGTAATTAACTATATCTTTTGAAGCCTGTTCAAGCACTTCCACAGGTAATGTGGCAGGACCCGGGCTAAAGTTATAAACGCGATCAGCCATTTTTTTACTCCTTCTGTAAATTAATAATACCTGAATTGTCTGGAATCTGTTAAATAAGGATTTCCTAAAACTCCTTTTTTGCCGGGAGTTACACAGAGATATCCAGAATTTTCAAAGGGATAACAGCAGGTATTCTTTGTTGTTGTGTTGTGAAACGATTTTAGAACCACTCTTGTAGAAGGTGTTACCATATTCCTGCCCCTTCGTCACCTGTAGACTTATGAAAGCTGACTCCCCAAAGGTTTTTTTTCAGGTACTGTTGAGCGGACTTCTTGTGTCAGGTCTGCTGCTCAGCATGATTCTTGATATCCAGCTCTTCCGCCTGTCGGAATCCGTTGATTCGGCCCGTTCAATTCTTAAAATATCATCACTGGATACCCTTGTCCTGATCTTTTTTCTGGTAGGTATATTCCTCTTTCAGCGAAAAAAAACCGGTCCAATTGTCTGTTCAGACTGTTGCTGTGACCCTCTCACGGGTCTTATTGACAGAAGTTCTTTTCATGGCCTTTTTCTCAAAAGCCTTGAAGAGGCCCGCTCTCTTGAGTATTCCCTCTCT
>JAMOMO010000313.1 GCA_027067035.1 Desulfobulbaceae bacterium | reverse complement strand
CCCTCATGCAGCGGCAGATTGGTGAAAAAGGGGGGATTGTGGCAGAGGGCCGGGACACGGGTACTGTGGTTTTTCCCGATGCGGCCTGGAAGTTTTACCTGGAGGCCTCACCTGAAATACGAATGAAAAGACGTGCAGATCAGCTGCGTGCCAAAGGGGAGTCCGTTGATGAGGAAGAGTTGCTTGCCATGATCATCAAACGAGACCATGATGATATGAACCGGACCGTGGCACCCCTTGCAAGGGCAGAAGATGCCCATGTTATTGACACGGGAGTGCTGAGCATAGATGAGGTCACTTCAGCCATGCTCAGGTACATTGTCTGATGTGCTGTCCCCATGGGGGTGAGTTGTATAAAAAAAAGGCTTTGTGATGATACTCACAAAGCCTTTTTTTATGCTCAACCGTATGTTTTTGGTGTTTTTATTCAACTATGAAATCAGCACGCCTGTTCCGGGCCCAGTCTGATTCGGTCTGGCCGGTGAAAAGCGGTCGTTCTTCACCGTAACTGACGGTCCGGATACGGGCGGGATTCACCCCAAGATTTACCATATACTCTTTGGCATTGATGGCACGCCGCTCAGCCAGTGCAAGGTTGTATTCGTTGGTTCCCCGTTCATCACTGTTTCCTTCAACAACGATGACAACACCGGGGTTCTCCTTCAGGTAATCGGCATTGGAGCTGAGGATGGGAGCCATGGCGGCACTTATACCGGCCTGGTCGAAATCGAAGTATATGGGGCTGAACACCGTGGTTGACCGACCATAGGTGGCACGGTATTCAGCAGACTGCTGATCGGCATCGCTGTTGATGGACAGTCCACCTGCCACCAGAGTGTCTGTGGTATCCATGGGTTCTTCATCAGCCAGTCCCCTTTCAGAGTAATTATCATCATCTGCTGCAGGATAGTTGATATTGGTACCGCCAGATATGTCGGAATCCTGAGCCGGAGTGCCGTCAGGCGGGACAACGGTTTTTTTACTGCAACCGGAGCTGAGCAGCATAAGGGAGGAGAGGAGTGCGGCTGTGATAAATGCTGATCTAAACATGGGATTCATATATGACCTCATAGGGGGAAAACGCGGTATTGGGGATTGAAAAAATAGTTCGTGTCTCCATTAACTTACATTCTAGTCGCAAAAGAATAGACGTCAAGATTTTTTCGTCTCTTGCCCTGCTTATCGGGTGGAACCGTGGCACGGGACAGACGCCGGGAATTGATATTGAAGAAAATTGTAAATGTTGTCGGTACGCTACTGAAATTCCCGGATGGTAATTGTCCAGATACTGTGGCGGCAGCCTGATATGGATTTTATTTTTTAAGCTGTCTGTATCACTTTTTTCCTTGTTACTATCCACCATGCGTGGTAACGATTTTTCAAAAATACCTACGCATGCAGAGGATTTCTGTCATGTGCTTCATCAAACCTACAGGGAGAAAAAAATGTTGAAAAAATTCGCACTGACTCTTGCCATGCTGATCTGTGTCAGTACCACAGCCATGGCACAGAAAACCATCGTCTTTGCAGTGGATGCCACCTGGCCACCCATGGAGTTTTTGAACTCAGATAAGGAAATTGTTGGCTATTCAATCGATTATATGACCGCAGCTGCCAAGGCAGCAGGGTTTACCCCGGTATTCAAAAATGTTGCCTGGGATGGAATCTTTGCAGGTCTTGCCACTGGAAAATATGATGCGGTCTGTTCTTCGGTATCCATCACTGAAAAACGCAAGAAAACCATGGATTTTTCCACCCCGTATTTCAAGGTGCGCCAGGCACTGATCGTTCCCAGGGATTCCAATGTAAAATCCCTTGCAGATCTGAAGGGACAGAAAGTTGGCGGTCAGATCGGCACCACGGGATATTTCGCCATCAAGGGCGCCGATGGAGTTGTGGCAAAATCATACGATGAGGTCGGCCTTGCCATGGAAGATCTTAAAGTCGGTCGTATTGCAGCGGTTGTCTGTGATGATCCCGTTGCCGCAAACTATGCAATGGATCAGTATAAAGACACCCTGAAGATTGCCACCACCATTGAGACCGGTGAAGTGGAATTCTACGGAATTGCCGTCAAAAAAGGAAACAAAGAGGTACTTGACCTTGTGAACAAGGGAATTGAAGCTGTGAGCAAGACTCCCTATGTTCAGGAACTGCAGCAGAAGTGGATCGGTCAGTAAGGTTTTCGGGTTTCGGAAGAGGGGGGCTTTGAGACGCTCCCTCCCGAACCGTACGACCTGTTGTTTTATTCCTTTATCCGAGTCTGTTACGGCATTATTGCCGAAACAGACTCGGATTTTTCTTTTGTAAGTATCAGGGCAGATAAAAAGTAATGAGCAAAAAAAATGTAGTTATTGAGGTTGGTGATGGTGCTGCCATACCCGATCCGGAAGACAAGGGGCTGTTTACTGCGTGGCGAATTTCCTTTTTCGGAACCATTGCCATCATATGCTATCTCATCATTGCCAAACCAGATCCGTATCTTGATATTATCAAGTTTTTACCGGATGGTATCATGGTCACATTCAAGGTGACTTTCGCCTCCATAGGTCTGGCTCTGGTTCTGGGTCTCATCGCGGGTCTCGGGCGTATTTCAAAAAACAGGTTTTTCAACCTTGCCGCCTCAACATATATAGAAGTGGTTCGGGGCATTCCCCTTCTTGTTCAGCTTTTCTATATCTACTTTGCTCTTGGAAATCTTATCCGGGTACCGGATATGGTGGCCGCCATCATTGCCATGGGGTTCTGTTACGGTGCCTATATGGGAGAGGTCTTCAGAGCAGGTATCAACTCCATCGATGACGGACAGACCGAGGCCTCCCTGTCCCTCGGGTTCAATCGTTCGCAGACCATGCGCTATGTGATTCTGCCCCAGGCATGGCGGACCATTCTTCCCCCCGTCGGGAATGAGTTTATAGCCCTTTTAAAGGACACCTCACTGGTGTCTATCCTTGCTGTGTCAGATATTCTGCGTCGGGGCCGGGAGTTTGCCTCAGAGTCTTTTCTCTACTTTGAGACATACACGATGATTGCCCTGATCTATCTTATGATTACCCTTGTACTGTCGAAGCTTCTCAGTAATATGGAAAACCGATTGAGCCACTATGAACGCCGTTAATCCTATAATAACAATACGTAATGTAAATAAGTTTTTTGGAAATTTTCAGGCACTTGATGATGTCTCCCTCAGCGTTGATCCGGGAGAAAAGGTGGTTGTTCTTGGACCGTCGGGTTCCGGAAAGTCCACCCTGCTCCGCACCATTAATCAGCTTGAGAAGATCAGTTCCGGTTCCATTGTCGTTGATGGTCAGGAAATCAGTGATCCGAAGAATGATATCAACCGTATTCGGGAGGAAGTGGGTATGGTGTTTCAGAGTTTTAATCTGTTTCGCCACAAAACAGTCCTTGAAAACCTGACCCTTGCTCCCATCAAGCTCAAAAAAGAGCCTGAAAAAGAGGCTGAAAAACGGGCCATGGCACTCCTTGACAAGGTGGGTATGGTGGATAAGGCCGGCAGTTATCCTGTACAGTTGTCCGGTGGACAGCAGCAGCGTGTTGCCATTGCCCGTGCCCTTGCCATGACCCCTAAAATCATGCTCTTTGATGAGCCCACTTCAGCGCTGGACCCGGAGATGATCGGTGAGGTGCTGGAGGTTATGGTCACTCTGGCCCGTGAAGGAATGACCATGGTTGTGGTGACCCATGAAATGGGTTTTGCCCGTGAGGTCGGGGATAAGGTTGTCTTTATGGATGAGGGAAAGATTGTGGAAATTGCCCCTCCGGACCAGTTTTTTGATCACCCTGAAAATGAACGGACCAGGACCTTTTTGGAACAGATCCTGTAAACCCATCCTCCTTTTTTCACTTCATTTTTCTTCGCGTATCCGGTATTATATGCTTTTACTGGAGAAAATTTATTGTTTCATACCTTGTGTGGAACTGCGATCTGCATTAAGTTAAAGTTTTTAATTAAATAGTTGCCACCCTGCGGTCTCGGTTCTGTTTTCTGCGGGGTGGTATGTATTTCAGCCTGTTTGGT
Source organism: Desulfobulbaceae bacterium (assembly GCA_027067035.1). Taxonomy (GTDB): domain Bacteria; phylum Desulfobacterota; class Desulfobulbia; order Desulfobulbales; family Desulfocapsaceae; genus Desulfocapsa. The sequence continues at coordinate 4,817 of JAMOMO010000313.1, read as the reverse complement.
TGATTGAAGAGATCTTAAGGGTTGTTTCGGTGAGGGGCTGGACCCCCGCAGAGACACTCAGGGTATCCATTACAATACAAAGAGTGTTCATATGACTAAGCTTGGAAGGATGGTCCTGTTACTGGGATTCTGTTTTGTTCCTGTTGCCTCCTGGGCTTCGGGAGATGCTGCGGGAATACCCGAGGTCTGGACGGCCAAAAACAGTGTTGAGTATTCACTTGCGCACAGCCCTGACAGCCATATTGTTCTGCAGCGTATTGCCATGGCTGCCGCTGCAGTTGATCAGGCCAGGGTGAGGTATTATCCGCAGGTCGATCTGTCGGCCCAGTATGGCCAGACAAACAACCCGATGTATTCGTTCGGAAATATTCTTAATCTCGGGGTGTTTGAGCCGTCCATGGATTTTAACAATCCCGGACGCACCGATGACCTTAGTTTTCGGGCAGGACTGCAGTATCGTTTCTATAACGGCGGGCGTGATCAGGCGGCTGTCAAGGCGGCAGAGGCTGGTTTTGCGCGGTCGCAGATGGAAGGAAGGGCCTTGACTTCGCGTCTGGCTTTTGAGGTCGTCAGGGCCTTTCAGGCCATTGTTCAGGCCACGGAGATGCTGGAGGCCCAAAAGGCTGCTTCTGATGCAATCAGCGCATCACTGGCTGTTGCCCAGGCCCGCTTTGATGCAGGGGATCTTTTAAAGGCCGACCTGCTCTATCTTGAGGTGCAGCAGTCCCGGGCAAGTGAAAATCTTATCCTGGCGGCACACCACCTGGAACTTTCCCAAAAGATATTCCTAAACCTGCTGGGCCTGAAAGAGGGCGCAGTGCTTATTGATTCTGCAACGGATTGTGAGGAGCAGACGCCTGTGGAAAGAAGCTATGGTAATCGGGCTGAACTGAAGAGTATTGCCCATGCGGAAGAGGCAGCCATGGCGAATCTTGAAGCGGCTCGCGGCGGTAACCTTCCAACGGTTGACGGATTTGCCTCGTATCAGTACGAAAAGGGTTACGTCATGGAGGGCAGTGGTGATTCATGGATGGCGGGAGTGAAGGTGAACTATCGGCTCTATGAGGGAAATCGCACCAGTGCTGATGTGGCACAGGCCATGGCTGCACTGGCGGATGTCCGGGCTCAGCGCAGGAAGCTGGAACTGGGCATGGATCTGGAGGTGAAACAGGCGGATCTCAGTTATCGCCAGGCAATGGAGCGTCTTCAGGTGACGGAGAAGATGGTGGAACAGGCAGAAGAGAGTGCCCGTCTCAGTCGGACCCGTTTCAAAGAGGGAGTGATCCTCTCCTCTGATCTTATTGATGTTGAAATGCGTCTCACGGACGCCCTTGTCAGACAGAGTGTGGCACGGGCCAATATACGGGTGGCAAAGGCGGACTTGAGAAGGGCCATGGGCCTCCCGCAATTCGAGGCTGAGGAAATGACAAAAGAGAAGGTGGGTGAGTGATGAACTGGAACAAACTGGTAACCGGGGCTCTGCTCCTTGGTGGAGTGGCAATTTTTCCCGGCTGCAAAGGACCGGAAGAGCATGCAGGGGCGGAGGTACAGATTCTTCCCGCTGTCGCTGTGGAAGTTGAGGAGGTACGTGAAGATGTGGCCCGCTCCCGTGTTGAGGTTGTGGGAACTCTGGAGGCGGTGGAACGGGCATCAATATCAGCCAGAATATCCGGTCAGATCATCGAGCTTCCGGTGGTTCTGGGCTCAAAGGTTAAGGCGGGTGACCTGCTGGTCAAGATCAGTGCGGGAGAGATCTCGGCCAAAGTGCTGCAGGCTGAGGCCCAGCTCTCCCAGGCCCGAAGAAACCTCGCCCGAGAAAATAAACTGCTCAAACAGGGGGCGTCCACCCAGGAGACGGTGAAGACCTTAAAAGATGTGACCCGCATAGCAGAGGCGGCCTACAAAGAGGCACAGACCATGCTGGATTACACGACCATTGTTGCCCCTTTCACTGGAACAGTGACCAGGAAAATTGCAAATATCGGTGATATGGCTTCTCCCGGCATGGTTCTCCTTCAGATCGAAAACGGAGAGGATTTACAGGTGCTGGCACAGGTGCCTGAGGCACTTCTGCTCAGTGTTGCGGTGGGTGATACTCTTTCCGTTGAAGTTCCATCAGCAAAACTCATCCTTATTGGTGAGGTGGCGGAGGTGGCACCGGCAGCTGATCCCATGTCCCGGACCGCCCCGGTGAAAATTGATATTGCCTCGGGCCCGGATCTCAGGGTGGGGCAGTTTGCCCGTATCAGCATTGAGGGCTCTGAAGAAACCACCCTGATGCTCAGCAGGTCAGCCATTGTCCGGAGGGGACAGATGGAGATGGTCTTTGTGGTTGACAGAGAGGAGCAAGTGGCGAGGATGCGCCTGATCCGTACGGGAACAGTTTACGGTGATGAGATTGAGATCATCTCCGGTCTTGAACCGGGAGAGCTGGTTGTTGTTGCAAATAACGAGAAACTCCAGGATGGGCAACCATTGGATATCACAGATCAATGAAAACAGATAAATTTGAACATCCGGGTTTTGCCGGAAGAATGGCAGCGGCCTTTGTTGATTCCAAACTCACTGCTGTTGGAATTCTCGCCTCCATGCTCCTTGGGGTGATGGCAATTGTCATGCTGCCGCGTGAGGAAGAGCCGCAGATCAAGGTTCCCATGATTGATGTCATGGTTTCCATGCCGGGTGCAACCCCCAAGGAGGTGGAGGAACGTGTATCCATTCCCATGGAGAAACTGCTCTATGAACTGCCCGGAGTTGAGTATATCTACTCCACCTCCATGGCAGGTCAGAGCATGCTGGTGGTCCGGTTTTATGTCGGTGAAGATCTTGAGACCTCCATTGTTCGTCTGAACCAGAAACTTGCCACCAACTTTGACCGCATTCCCCATGGTGTTTCCCCACCCATCGTAAAACCGCATATCATAGATGATGTACCGATTCTGGCACTCACATTTCATTCCAGCAAGTATGATCACTACACCCTGCGGCGCCTGGCTGCCGAGGTGGACGATGCGGTGAAAAGTATTCATAATGTTGCGGAAACCACCCTTATCGGAGGTACCAGAAGGGAGGTCCGTATTCAGTTTGACCCTCTTCTTCTCAGCTCGAGAAATCTCACAGTTGCTGAACTGATACCTGCACTGAAACAGGCGAACCGCCAGAGTTTCAGCGGCAAGGTGAAGGTGATGAATCAGGAAATCCTGCTGCAGACCGGAATATTTCTCCAGAACAGCAGGGAAATCGGGCGTATTGTGGTGGGCGTTTATGGTGGCAGCCCGGTGTACCTTGATGAGGTGGCGACCATTCTTGACGGTCCGGCAGAACCTGATAATTATGTCCTCTTTGGTACGGCCACTGGGCATACAGAAGAGGCTGCCGTGACTCTTTCCATAGCAAAACGGCCAGGATCCAATGCCGTTGCGGTGGTGGATGAAGTGCTTGAAAAGGTGGAGGGGCTCAAGGGAAACCTTATTCCGGAAGACATATCCATTGCGGTGACCAGAAACTACGGAGAGACGGCGGCGGAGAAATCAAATGAACTGCTGCTTCATATGGGGATAGCGGTGTTCGGGGTGGCGGTCCTGATCCTCTTTTTTCTCGGATGGCGGGAATCCACGGTGGTTATGCTGGCCATACCCTCCACCCTCGCCCTGACACTGATGGTCTTCTACCTCTACGGCTATACCCTGAACCGTATTACCCTCTTTGCCCTCATCTTCTCCATCGGTATTCTTGTGGATGATGCCATAGTGGTGGTTGAAAATATTGTGCGCCACATCCGTCTTCCCGGAAACCAGAACAAGTCAATGGCAACCATTGCCACAGAGGCTGTAATTGAGGTGGGAAACCCCACAATTCTGGCAACATGGGCTGTTATTGCGGCCATCCTTCCCATGGCATTTGTGGGTGGCCTCATGGGGCCTTATATGCGACCAATACCAATCGGGGCATCCGCTGCCATGATCTTTTCAGTGATCATCGCCTTCACGGTTACCCCATGGGCATCGGTGAGAATTTTACGGAAAAAGTGCAGTCCCACGGAATGTGCAGTGGAAGGTGAAGGGTTTGATGATGACCATGCACCCGACGATTTTTTCACCAGGATTTATCACAGAATAATGGACCCGCTGCTGGCAAGCGGTCTGGCCCGTTTTGTCTTTTTTGTGACCATCATCACCATGCTCCTTGGTGCCTGTTCCATGGTTTATCTCGGGCTGGTGAAGGTGAAAATGCTGCCCTTTGACAACAAGAGCGAGTTTCAGGTGATTCTTGATATGCCGGAAGGTTCCACCCTTGAACAGACCAGTCGGGTGGCCCTGGAGATGGCGGAGGTGATCAAGAATGACCCTGCGGTGGTGAACTATCAGGTCTATGCCGGAGTTGCCTCACCTTATAACTTCAACGGTCTGGTTCGGCACTATTTCATGCGCAAGGGACCAACGGTTGCCGATATTCAGGTCAATCTCCTGCCCAAGGAAGAACGAAGTCTCAAGAGTCATGACATTGCGGTTCGGGTTCGTCCGGCCATTGCAGCCATTGCGGAAAAATATGGTGCAGCAGTTGCAGTGGCGGAGGTTCCTCCGGGTCCACCGGTCCTTCAGACCCTTGTGGCTGAGATATATGGCCCAAGTGATGCTGACCGGGTCAGGCTGGCAGCAGCGGTGAAGGAAATCTTTAAGTCAACTGAGGGGGTTGTGGATGTGGACTGGTACCGGGAGGCTGATCGCAGCCGGCTGGTGCTCACCGTTGACAAGGAAAAGGCGGCCCTGAACCATATCTCAGCAGCTGAGATTACGCGTGCGGTACAGATCGGCATG
>JAMOMO010000312.1 GCA_027067035.1 Desulfobulbaceae bacterium | reverse complement strand
CCACATCCTCTGTGACTACTTTTCCACCCGGGACAGCGGCGCCGACACAGCAGAACAGCAGAAGACCCTTCGTTTGCTGAAGGACACCTTTCAGGAAATCATAGACAATAAACAGCTCAACAATGCACCCATCTACCTGCGGCTTTTTTTAACCGACACAGAAAACAATATTATTGTAGATGTGGGAAAGTTAAGCAACGCCCCCATCCACTGGCACAACAGAGAAATACTGGCAAGCACTGAGATGAAAATTTTTCTGTTTCAGGACCACCAGCACATCCATACTCTCCTGGTTTCGCCCTATTTTCATAACAAAAAAAGGGTGGGGAGTATCATCGCTGAAATAAACCGCATACAGGTTCTTCGCTTCCTCATTCGCTCACAGCCATCTGAGAATACAAGTTATTCAATTTTCGTTGCCGACCCTGAATACATACTGCACAGTGCAGATGAAGATGGAGAGAGAACAACAACAGCACTCACTCTTTTAAAAAACGGCCTGCAGCCCCCTGTCAGCCAGAAATCCTCCCTGGCACACATCCCTGTCTCCGGCACCCCGTTTATTCTTGCGGCCCGATACAACAACGGGACCCTTGGTAATTTCCTCACCAGCCGCTGGTATCTCCTCTCTCTCTTTGTTCTGGCTCTACTGGTCCTCTATTCGGTAGTCATACGTGTCCGGGCCAGGACCACCACCCTGCTTCTCCATGCCCGTTTTGAGGCAGCAGAACAGCAGCGGCGGCTGCTGGATGAAAAGAACAAACTCCTGCGGGAAGAGGTTCACAAGAGACTCAACAGTGAAAAGCGCCTTCAGACCCTGCTGGAAACCATCCCTGATATGATCTGGCTCAAAGATCCAGAAGGACTTTATCTCTCGTGTAACCACAAGTTTGAACGTTTTGCCGGCCGCTCAGAACAGGATATCATCGGTAAAACCGATTACGACTTTCTTGATAAAGGTCTGGCAGACAGCCTCGACGAAAAAGATCAGGCCGCCATTCATTCCAGCAGTCCACTCATCAGTGAGGAACAGCTCACCTTTGCCGATGACGGCCATGAAGAGCTTCTTGAAGTCATACGCACCCCGCTGCGTGACAGTACCGGCAAACTGGTGGGAGTTCTTGGAATAGCCCGTGATATTACAGCGAGAAAACAGGCGGAGGAAGAATCACGTTACCTCTCAATCCATGATCCCCTGACAGGCCTCTACAATCGCAGAGTTCTTGAAGAACGTATCACCGAAGAGCTGAATCGGGCTGAACGATACAGACACAATCTCTCTATTTTCATGATCGACCTTGATCATTTTAAAATGGTGAACGACAGTTATGGACATCAAAACGGCGACACCACCCTCTGTCAGCTTGCAGAACTGCTGGAAGCTTCCATCAGGAAAACAGATTACGTCGCCCGATACGGTGGTGAAGAATTCATTGTGGTACTCCCGGAGACATCACTTGAAGAGGCTGTGGATCTGGCCGAACGCCTCTGTGAGCAGATCGAAAATCATACCATCCCCATAAGTGACAACAAAAAAATCAATATCACCGCAAGCATCGGCGTGGCCTGTTTTCCAGAGCACAGTAACTCCTGGAAAGGCTTGATCAAAGCAGCTGACGCAGCCATGTATGCCGCAAAACGGGCCGGAAGAAATCAGGTCAAAGCAGCCCCTGCCGGAATGCCCCGCAGTTCACAGCAACAGTGAAATCAGCAGTCAATCCCCTTGACAGAGCATTTTTTTTACACATATTATTAAAAGAAAGAGCATCAACAATTCCCCGGACCCCGGAGCAATAGATGCAGAATCTCAGAAAACACAAACGCTTTGCCATTGCGGCTGAAACCCGTGCCCGTGCACATGACAAAATCGCCCGGGTCGTGGATATCAGCAGAGGCGGCCTTTCTCTTCTTTTCCTCGACAGCAGCAACAACAGTCTTTCCGGTGAGATATCCCTGGATCTTCTCTGTAATGAAAAAGGCCTTGATGCACGACAGATTCCTGGAAAAATTGTCTGGAATAAAGAGATCTCCTATTCAAACATACCTGGAATGCTTTACAAAAAGGTAGGTATTCAGTTCGGCACCCTCTCCGAGACACAAAAAGACCTCCTCCAGGCTCTTCTCTCAAGCAGCCATGACACGTCAATGGCGGCAAACGCATAAGCCACCGCCTGGAATTGTATTGCAGCAGATTTCCCCGAGCACCACCAGAGGCTTTTTCCATCTCGAACTGAAAATAACAATATAATAAATTGATTATCTATGATAACGTAATCTATACAAGTTATTTGGCCAGGTACTGGTTCTTTTTCAATTCAAGATGGATAGCAGGTACTCACCATGTCCCCACTCCTTCCAGCACTGCCGTTCAAAAAAACAGTTCTTGTCTTTCTGACCATCCTCTTCCTCTTTCCGCTGCTCCCGGGACCACTGTACGCAAGAGAAGTCAAAGTTGGTGTGTACAGTAACAAACCCCTTGTTTTCCAGGATAATCAGGGAAATTACCAGGGTATTTCCATTGATGTTCTTCGAAGTATCGCCGCTGAAGAAGGCTGGGATCTGACCTTTGTGCCCGGAAACTGGACTGAATGCCTGAAAAGACTTAAAAAAGGGGAAACAGACCTCCAGGTTGCCATCGCCTACTCCACCGCAAGAGAAGCATCTTTCAGCTTTCCCAGAGAAACCCTGCTTACAAACTGGGGCAGACTCTACCGAAATCCTCAAATCACTGCAACATCCCTCCTTGATCTGGAGGGAAAGACCATAGCTCTGCAGAAAAACGACATCCATGCCACGGTTTTCCTGAACCTCATGGAAAAATTCAACAAGCACATTAATCCGATTTTTCTCCTCACCTACGACGAGGTAATGAAAGCAGTGGAGACAGGAAAAGTCGATCTGGGCGTCATCAACCGGATGTATGCCATGCAGAATGCACGGCATTTCAACGTCAAACCCACCCCGATGATCTTTAACCCCATTGAGGTGCGTTACGCCACTTCAAAGGGGAAAAACAGCGATATCCTGCAGGCCATAGACCACCACCTGTCACTCCTGCGTGAAGACAAAGACTCCGTTTACTACAAATCCATTGAAAAATGGTTCGGTCAGGACAGCACATTAGTCATTCCCAAATGGATCAAGGTAACTCTGCTCAGTGGTGGCGGCCTCCTCCTCTTCATCTTTTTCATCTCCCTGGTCCTCAGAAAACAGATCTCCCAGAAGACTGAGGATCTGCAGACTGTTTTCGACTCCTCCCCCACAGCAATTTTTATCCACGACATGGAAGGAAACATCATTGATGTAAACCAGACCATGCTCGAAATGTACCGGGTAACAAAAAGAGAGGCTCTCACTCTCTCCATTAGCCAGGACTACTCTTCCCCCCAGAATCCCGTTCACATGCTTGCCGAATACTGGCAGAAAGCCGATCAGGGGAAACCGCAGCACTTTGACTGGCTTGCCCGTCGCCCCAAGGATGATTCCACCTTCTGGGTCCAGGTCACCATCAAGAAAATCCGCTACGACGGCAGAGAGGTAATTTATGCCACTGTCCTCGATATCACTGAAACAAAAGAGACAAAGGACGAACTCGCCTCTGAACAGGAACGACTGTCAGTGACCCTGCGCTCCATTGGTGACGGTGTCATCGCAACTGACACCATGGGCAGCATTGTTTTTCTGAACAAGGTGGCAGAAGAGCTGACCGGATGGCACAACAGCGAGGCCCGGGGAATGCCATCATCCGAGGTTTTCAATATAATCAATGAAAAAACCGGTGAAAAATGTGTCAGCCCCATTCAACGGGTCATGGAACTGGGAAGAATCGTGGGCCTTGCAAACCATACCGCCCTAATTGCAAAAGACGGCACCCAGCGCAGTATTGCCGACAGTGGCGCCCCCATCCGTGACAAAGAGAGTAAAATTGTCGGAGTGGTTCTGGTATTCCGCGATGTTACCCACGAGCAGAAGATGGAAGAGGAGCTCCTCAAGATACGAAAACTTGAATCCATCGGCGTACTCGCCGGCGGCATAGCACATGACTTCAACAATATTCTGGCAGCCATCCTCGGCAATATTGAGCTCACCGCCTACCGCATCCCGGAAGAAGACACCCATAGCCTGGCCCTGCTTGAGGATGCCAGAAAGGCCACCAAAAGAGCCACTAAACTGACTCAGCAACTGCTGACCTTTGCCAAGGGCGGGGCCCCGGTCAAGGAAGAGAGAGAGCTTCCGGAACTCATCTCCGAATCTGCCGATTTTGTCCTCCACGGCAGCCAGGTAGCCTGTAACTACAGCTTCCCCGACGATCTCTGGCGGGTGGATGTGGACAGCGGCCAGATTGGCCAGGTTATCCAGAACATCATCCTGAACGCCAAACATGCCATGCCGGAAGGCGGCACCATTACCATCGAGTGTGACAACCTTGATGATGCCGCCACGGAATCACTGCTCAGTGTGGACCTTGGTAATTTTGTCCGCATAGCAATTCAGGACACCGGTGTCGGCATTCCAAAGGAAATCATAGACAAGATTTTCGACCCCTATTTTTCCACCAAACAGGAAGGCAGCGGTCTGGGCCTTGCCATCTGTCACTCCATTGTAAACAAGCATGACGGCTACCTCACCGTTGATTCCGTCCCCGGTAAGGGCACACGTTTTACGCTCTATCTGCCTGCCTTTCTTGAGCAGAGCAGTTCCAGCGCAAAAGCCAGAAAAAAATCCCCCGCCGTAAAATCGGCACGAGTAATGGTAATGGATGATGAACAGATGCTGCTTGACGTGGCCCGGGCGCAGCTTGTGGTCCTCGGACATGAGGCAGTACTGGTAAAAGGAGGCGTGCAGGCGGTCAATAAATACCAGGAACTCCAGGACAGCGGCAACCCGGTTGATCTGGTAATCATGGATCTGACCATACCCGGCGGCATGGGAGGCCAGGAGGCAGCCCATAAGCTGCTGCACATTGATCCCGATGCCAAAATCATTGTTGCAAGCGGCTATTCAAACGATCCTGTCATGTCCAACTACAGTGACTACGGTTTCAAGGCAGCTGTTGCCAAGCCCTTCAACTTAAAGGAACTCAACGCCGCAATAACTGCGGTTCTCAAGGATTCATGCTGACACAGAACCTTCACTGATTCAGGGCAATCTTCCAGAAGGCCTCCACCTGCGGCAGGTTCCTGTTCTTCTTTGTAGTGCAGATGCCGATTGAAAAAGACTCAAGCTGCGGGTCCACTGAAAGCAGATCAATCTGATCCTTCAGCGGACTCTTCTCAAGAACCAGCCTTGGAACCACTCCCACCCCGCATCCCAGTGCGACCATGGCAATAATCGCCTCGTTCCCGGCAACCTGTGCATAGATATTGGGTACAATGGATTTTTCACGAAACCACCTGTCCGTCCGTTCCCGGCTGAGTCCAAAATCTGCCGTGATGACAGGGGTCGCCAGCCAGTCAATCTGCCCATCCTGCATGACAACGGTCTCAGGAAATGCTGAAGGCCCAATGAAGACCAGTGGGGTTTCAAGGATGTTCAAAAATTCCACCTGCTCCGGCAAACTGTCCGGCAGGGCGGCAACGGTGATATCAACCTCCCTGTTTTGCAACTTGGTCAGGGCAAGAGCCGCATCCCCTGTCTGCAGGTTGATCTGCACACCGGGATGTACCGAACGAAACTTCTGGAAAATGGCCGGAAGGAATGAATAGGCAGCGGTCACCGAGCAGTAAAGAGATATCTCTCCGCCAAGCAGGTCACTTCTTGAGAGATCAGCCTGCAGTACCTCATGGCGCTGCAGGACATCCTCTGCATAGGAGCGGAAAATCTCTCCGGCCCGGGTTAGACGCACAGACCTGTTGTCGCGCAGAAAGAGCTTCTCCCCGACCTCCTCCTCCAGGCGCTGAATAATACGGGTCAGAGCCGAAGGTGTGACGTGACAGGCCCGGCTGCTCCTGCCAAAATGGAGACTCCCTGCAAGATGCTTGAAAAGCTGTAATTCCCGAATATCCATAATAGCAAACCTAACGCAACGTTTCATTTTGCGCAACACTGCATTACGAATAATTCACTTTACGCAACGATATTTTCTGTTATTCTCTTTCTTTATATTACACTGTTTTTCCGTTATATTTAGAAAATATCCGTTTTATCATTTTATTCAAAGGAGCAAAATCATGTCAAACAACTACTTTAACAGCCTTCCTCTCCGTCTTCAGCTCGAAGAACTTGGCCAGTGCCGCTTTATGGATATCTCAGAATTTGATGGTGTTGAAGCCCTCAAAGGAAAGAAAATCGTCATAGTCGGCTGTGGTGCCCAGGGGCTCAACCAGGGACTCAACCTGCGTGATTCAGGCCTTGATGTCTCCTACACCCTTCGGGATGCCGCCATTGCTGAAAAACGCCAGTCGTGGAAAAATGCTTCTGAAAATGATTTCAAAGTGGGAACCTACGAGGAGATGCTTCCCGATGCCGATCTTGTGATCAATCTCACACCGGACAAACAGCACTCAAACGTTATCAATGCAGTCATGCCCTTTATGAAAAAAGGATCCTGCCTCTCCTACTCCCATGGTTTCAACATTGTGGAAGAGGGCATGCAGATCCGTGACGACATCACCGTGGTCATGGTAGCCCCTAAATCACCGGGAACTGAAGTTCGTGAGGAGTATAAACGCGGCTTTGGCGTTCCCACACTGATTGCAGTACATCGCGAGAATGATCCCCAGGGAATCGGCTGGGACGTTGCCAAGGCATACGCTGCAGGAACCGGCGGACACCGTGCAGGCTGCCTCCAGTCCTCTTTTGTGGCCGAGGTGAAATCTGACCTCATGGGCGAGCAGACCATTCTCTGCGGAATGCTGCAGACCGGATCACTGCTCTGTTTTGACAAGATGACCGAACAGGGAATGGATGCCGCCTATGCGGTTAAACTGATCCAGTACGGCTGGGAAACCATCACCGAAGCACTCAAACACGGTGGTATCACCAATATGATGGACAGACTCAGCAACCCCGCAAAAATCCGGGCCAATGAGCTCTGCGACGAGATGAAATCCATCCTTGAGCCCCTCTTTCACAAGCACATGGACGATATCATGTCCGGACATTTCTCCAAAACCATGATGGAAGACTGGGCCAATGACGATGCCAATCTTCTCAAATGGCGCAAAGAGACCGGCGAAACCGCTTTTGAGCAGACCGAAGCAGCAGACACCGAGATCAGTGAGCAGGAATACTTTGACAACGGTATTCTCATGGTGGCCATGATCAAGGCTGGGGTTGAGCTTGCCTTTGACACCATGGTTGCCGCCGGAATCAAAGAGGAGTCCGCCTATTACGAGTCACTTCACGAGGTTCCTCTCATCGCCAACCTCATTGCCCGTAAAAAACTCTATGAGATGAATGTTGTAATCTCAGATACTGCCGAGTACGGCTGTTACCTCTTCAATCATGCAGCATTACCGCTGCTCAAAGACTTCATGAAGACCGTCAACACGGATGTGATCGGCAAAACCATTGAAGTAAAAGACAACGGCGTAAACAATGTGGAACTCATTGAGACCAATGAGTCCATCCGCTACACCGGAGTTGAAGCCATTGGTGAAGAGCTGCGCTCCTACATGAGTGCCATGAAACCAATCATCTAAGGTATTATTTCTCCAGCCGGAAGGAGTTCTCCTTCCGGCTGGCCCCTTTCTCTGTCATGAGACAACTCTTCCTGCCGTCCGGCCTGATCCTCTCGGTTCTGTTTTCCCTTACCCTGCCATCTGCAGGGTTGTTCCTTGCAGACAATAACGGACTGAAAATACTTGTCTTCATCATATTCCTCGTCAGTGGCCACCAGACAGGGAGAAACGCTCTGGCCCTGGACAGAAGGCTCGGCACGATCTTTCTTGCTGCAATACTTATCTCCCTGGTTCTGGGCCCTCTGCTGGGACTGTTCGCCGGCAGAATCCTCAACTACCCCTTCTACCTGGCCATGGGGCTTATCATCACCGGCACTGTCCCCCCGACACTCTCCTCGGGCGTGGTGATCACGGAAGTGAGCGGTGGCAACACCTCACTTGCCCTCTTTCTCACCATCTCCCTGAACCTGCTGGGAATCATCTCAATACCCTTTATCCTCGATCTCTTCCTGAAGGCTGCAGGTCCTGTGGATATTGACCAGTTTTCCCTCTTCATAAAAATGTTTTTCCTTGTCCTGCTGCCCTTTGGCACAGGAAAGATGCTGCAGATGCTCCCGGGACCCCGCAAAAATTTCCCCTTTTTGAGTTATATTAATTCCAGTTGTGTCATCCTCATTGTCTACAGCTCCCTTGCCACTTCCAGGCAGGCGTTTTCAGGATTGCTTTTTGCCGACTACATGCTCATCGTCACAGGCGTGGCCATGGTTCACCTTCCTCTGCTCCTCGCAGGTTTTGCAGCCGGGAAAACTCTGCAACTCAAAACCGCCGACACCAAAGCCCTTGTTTTTGTTTCCTCCCAGAAGACCCTGCCCATTGCCATCGCCATCCTGGCAAGCATCGCAATTGACACCGGAGATGCAATCATCGTCTGCCTCATTTTTCATTTCTTTCAGCTCTTTATCGACTCACTCCTGGCAATGGCAGTTCAAAGGCACAACAATTTTTCACTCGCCAAAAAGGCGCTTTGACAAGCTAATTGTTCTTTGATACTATCCTAAAGAGAAAAAGTGTATCATTTCAAATGCTCCGGATCCTTTTTTACATACCTGAATCCGTGAGCATCCGCCGGCAAAAACCGTACAGCAAAGTGAGGAGATTAGGATCTGGTATTTATAGAAAAATTGAAAGCCTCAACATACTATGATACCTGTTTCCATATCTTCGTCACAGATTCAGG
>JAMOMO010000311.1 GCA_027067035.1 Desulfobulbaceae bacterium | reverse complement strand
AATATTTCCGATTATATGTTTGTCAGTGGAAAGTCCCTCCACCAGGGATTTAACAAACTCCTCATCTGCAAACTGATCAGCAGAATGAATTCCGTTATCAAGGAGATAGTAGAGCATATCCTCCCAGATATTCATTCTTCCGAGATAGGCTACAACCTGACTGTAGAGTGACAGTTTCCGTAAAACATAGACAAGGTTTTCCCCTTCCCATATCTGCTTTTCACTGTTGTCGGCCTCTATTTTTAAAATTCTGCTGGCCTCATTGAAGAGGTGCTCATTGAGGTTTTCCTCTTCAAGAAAATATTGCTCTTTTTTACCTCTTCCAAGCCGATAGAGAGGTGGTTGACCAATGTAGATATAACCACCTTCAACAAGGGGCAGCATCTGCCGGTAAAAGAAGGTGAGGAGCAGAGTCCTGATGTGCGCTCCATCCACATCGGCATCCGTCATGATAATTATTTTATGATAACGGAGTTTTTCCTGATCAAATTCGTCTTTTCCTATGCCGCATCCAAGGGCTGCTATAAGCTGTTTTATCTCTTCCGAGCCCAGAATCTTCTCAAAACGGGCCTTTTCCACATTCATTATTTTACCGCGGAGAGGAAGTATTGCCTGGACCGAACGATCTCGTCCCTGCTTGGCGGAACCACCGGCAGAGTCTCCCTCCACGATGAATATCTCACGTTTGGCGGGATCTTTTTCCTGACACTCTGCAAGTTTTCCAGCCATGAGAAGGGATGTTGAACCTTTCTTCCGGGAAAGTTCTCTTGCCCGTTTTGCAGCCTCTCTTGCCCGTGCAGCCTCAACAGCTTTAGTGAGTATTTTTTTAGCCTCCTGGGGATTCTGCTCCAGGAAGAGGGTGAGTTTTTCAGTGCATATTGAATCAACTATGGAGGTTACTTCCGAGTTGCCCAGTTTTGTTTTTGTCTGTCCCTCGAACTGGGGGTCAGGCACCCGCACTGAAATAACACAGGTCAATCCCTCACGAACATCATCACCACCCATCTTTTCCTTCATGTTTTTGGGGATGATATCATCACTTGCATAACGATTTATACACTTGGTCAAAGACCTTCTAAAACCGGAAACATGGGTTCCACCCTCACGGGTATTGATATTATTAACAAAGGAAAAAAGTCTTTCCGAATATCCGTCAAAATACTGAAATGCTATTTCAACCTCCACCATATCCTTTTCACCACTGATAAAGATTGGTGATGCATTTATGGGGGTTCTTTTACGGTTCAGGTATTCAACATATTCGGCAATTCCACCTTCAGCATGGAACTTATCTTCAGCACCGGTACGTTCATCTTTGAGATAGATCCGAACATTTTTATTCAAGAAAGCCAGTTCACGGAGACGATTATTCACTATTTCGTAATCAAAGGTAACTGTCTCTGTAAAAATATCAGGGTCTGGAAGAAAGCTTATGGACGTACCTGTTTTCTCAGACGTTCCAATTACTTCAAGATCTCCTAGCCTTTCACCATAACGATATTCCTGCCGGTATATTTTACCGTCACGTCTTATCTCGGCAACGGCTTTCACAGAAAGGGCATTTACAACAGAGACACCCACACCATGAAGACCACCGGAAACCTTATAGGTTGAATGGTCAAATTTTCCGCCGGCATGGAGAGTTGTCATAACCAGTTCCAGTGCTGACATATTTTCAGTGGGATGTTTGTCAACCGGGATTCCACGTCCATCATCTTTGACAGTGACACTGTTATCAGGATGAATGGTCACATAAATACGCTCACAGTGACCGGCAAGGGCCTCGTCAATGCTGTTATCCACCACCTCCCAGATAAGATGATGAAGACCCGTTGCAGCGGTATTACCGATATACATTGCGGGTCGTTTTCGAACAGCCTCAAGACCATCAAGAACTTTAATCTGTTCGGCACCGTAATCTTTGTTTTCTTCAGTCACACTTTTTTCCTTTTTTGAAGAAATAAAAAAATCTTACTAAAACAAATATATAGATATGTATTAGAAAGAAATAAAAATTAAATAAAACTATAACTGCATGGGCATAATGATACTTATAAAACCCTCATCAGTATCTGATTTCATCAGACAGGGACTGTTATTGGAGTTGATATAGGCATCCACGTTATCACATTCCATTACCTGAAGAGCATCTATGAAATAACGGCAGTTAAAACCAAGAAGAAGGGGTTCACCCTCATACTCAACATCCTGAATATCTTTTGCATTTCCAAGATCAACATTTTGTGAACTCAAAATCATTTTACCGTTTTCAATCTCAAGCTGGATGGTATGAAAAATATCTTCTGTAAAGAGATTGATACGTTTTAGGGAATCAAGGAAGGGGATCCGTTCAATACGAATCCTGTTTTCAAGCTGTACCGCCTCAACTATGGCACCATACTGGGGAAATTCTCCCTGTTTCAAACGAATAACCATTACAGCATCGCTATCTTTTGCTATGAGTTGTTTTTCTTCAAAAGAAATCTCAACGGTATCCCGGTTGTCACAGAATTTTTTTAATTCCTGTACACCTTTTTTGGGAATAAGGGTACCGGGGTTAAGAGTAAGAAGGTCCACATCTGCGGCAACATCTTTTTCCATGATGGTTAAGCGGTGACCATCTGAAGATATCATTTTAATGTAGGACCTATCATCTCTCTTTTCTGTCTCAAAGAGAACATTGGTGAGGGAGTAGGCATTTTCCTCTTCATTGGCCACCGAAAATATGACTTTTTCAATGAGATCTGAAAAAATACCTGCTTCAAATGAAATGAAATTATTTTCACTGAATTCAGGAAATTCGGGAAACTCATCACTGGCCATTCCGGCAAGATTATAGGTGCTGAGTCCAGCTGAGATGATAACCCAGCTGTTCTCAGTCTCTTTAATGCTGATGGTATCGGAACCCGATTCTCTGACTATTTCAAAAATTTTCTTGCTCGGGAGGGTTAAGCTTCCCTGATCGTGGATTTCAGCTGGTACTTCCACCCGTAATCCCACTTCAAGATCTGTCCCGGTGAGGATAAGACTGTTATTTGTGGTTTCGATGAGAATATTGGAGAGAATAGCCAGGGTGACCCGCTTGTTGCTAATGTTCTGCAGGCTGTTTAAACCCTCCATAAAATCGTTTCGTGATATGGTACAATTGAGTGTCATGGGCATTTCCCTTTATTAAATAATCTTTTTATTATTGTTATTAAGGGGGTTAATATGTTTAAAAGAAGAATAACATATTAAAATAATAGAAAAATTTATAAACAGTTACGTGTGAAAAAAAAGAGAAAAATTGTTAATTTTTTGTTTTTAACAGCTTATTAACGACTTTATGAATAAAGTCTGAACAGAGGGTGTTAAAAATATGTTGAAAACACATTAAACAACTAAACTTTTAGATGGAAAAACAACACGATAATTAATAATTACAATTTGTATTATTCTAGTGTAAAACAGGCAAAAAGACAAGAAATTTAAGTCTCACTTTCATTTCTTAGGATCTGAAGGGAAAGGGGTTTTCTGAGTGAAGAGTAAAGGGATGGAAGAACTGAAAAATTTCCTTATAAAACAGGTAAATAACAATGTTTTTACCGGGTCGGCCCTTGGTTTTTCAAAATGGAGAAAAGGGGAGTACCGGAGATTCACTGATTATTGTGGATATACAGATAATGGAAGGAATAAAATACGCCTGACAAGGGATCATTTTTTTGATCTGGCATCACTGACAAAACCCCTGGCAACGGGACTCATACTTTTTGCACTGTTTGAGAAAAAAATCCTGTCCCCTGAAGACACAGTTTCCTCTTTTATAAAAAACTGTCCCGGGGATAAGGGGAACATACGGATAAAAGAGCTCATGGCGCACTCTGCCGGTTTTCCACCGCACAGGGAGTATTTCAGAGAACTGCGCCATATAGCTAAAGAGAATAAAAAATCCTTTCTTCTGGACAAACTTCTGGATGAGAAGGTCGATACCCAAAAAGGGTCTGTACACTGCTACAGTGACCTGGGATACATGCTCCTGGGAGTAATAATAGAGAAAATAACGGGAAAATCCCTGGGAGTCCTTGCTGAAGATCTGGTTTATAAACCACTGGGCCTCCATAACGACCTTTTTTACCCGGGTTTGGATGAAAAACGAGACAGGATATATGTGAGCACTGAAAAGTGTTTGTGGGGCGGGGAAAGGCTTTCTGGTGTGGTGCATGATGACAACTGCAGGGCCCTTGATGGTGAATGTGGCCATGCGGGGCTGTTTGGAACCCTCAACGGTGTCATCTCCCTGTGTGAAAACATTCTGGATCAGTGGAGTGGGAGGAGAGACCACCCTTCATATGAAAAAAAAATCATTCGGGAGGCGCTTGTGGAGATTGATGCTTCCGGATGGACCATGGGTTTTGATATGGTGGCCGGGCAGGGATCAAGCAGTGGAGGTTGTTTTTCAAAAAAGAGTGTGGGACATCTCGGTTTTACCGGAACGTCATTCTGGATAGATCCTGATCAGGAATGTATGGTGGTCTGGCTTACAAACAGAGTCTATTTCGGTCGTGACAACAGTGCATTGAAAAAACTCCGCCCCCGTGTCCACGATATGCTTATGAAAGAACTGTTGTGATACGGAACCGGACCTGAAAAAAAAGGCCCTGATTACTATAAATAATCAGGGCCTCTGCTACCTGGGACAGGCAGGACAAAAAAGCTGAAACTACCACCAGCAGATGGTCTGATCAGCTTCGAATATTTTGTCTACCAATGCCTCATAGTCAGGTGAATCAACGTGAAGATCAAAATTCTCCACATCACGATCTCTGCCTACTATTTCAACAAGTTTTTTGGTGGTATCATCAGGTACCGAACGATAAACATTAAGAATTTTCATATTTTTACTCCTGAACAGTTTAGATGATGCCGTAAGGGATAATGTGGGTCATATCACGAAGTTTTTCACCAAGCTCTTCAATGGTGATGGGTTCAAGGTCATTGATCTCACAGTTTGAAGCTTTTGTTGCAAAGACATCACCTTCCATATCACGGAGCATTTCAAGAGACTCTGCCTGAAGCTCATTGAATTTATCCATTTCTACTTCATCCATCACACAGCCGTATGCGTACATGTTCTCAACCGCGAGGCCAAGAGCTGAACGAATACCATCAACAACACAACCCTTGTTGCGGTACATCAGACAAACTTTATTATATTCCATGGGAACGAACCTCCTATAAACTTAAGTAACAATCGTAATCTTCAATGATGATACCATGCTGGGCCTGAGTAGCCATCTTACTGGGCTCAAGTCCTTCTGGAATATCCTCAATGTCGTATCCCATGTTTTTATAACTATCAACACAAATGGAAACATCATCAGCGATTTTACAAAGCTCTGGAAAATCCGGCTCTTTTTTGGCGTTATGGGTGGCATCCCAGGTGAAAAATACCTTCACATTGGAGCCTTTTGCTTTGGCAGCTTTGGTTATTCCCATGACATGTTTGAACTGGTCAGGGTTGGTTACAAATATTCCAAGACTTTTGGACATACTATCCTCCGGGAAATTACTTATTGAACGTTAAAAAATATAAACAAGAAACTGGGGAATTAACCTTTTTTAACAAAAAAGCTAATGTAACCGGACTGCTCTTTCTCTCCAAGGTACTCATGTCCCGCACGACTGCACCAGCCGGGGAGGTCATTTCTGGAACCGGGATCTGTACCATCTATCTGAAGAACTTCGCCTGAGGCAATTTTGCCAATCTCTTTTTTTGTGCGAAGAAGAGGCATGGGACAACTCAGGCCTTTTGCATCAAGGGTGGCAGCTACTTCGATTCCGTCTTCGGCAACTTTTAAGTCACTCATAGTATTTTCCTCCAAGAAATAGTGTTCGGTAGACTTGTAAACATGATTGTTTTTTTAGTCTGAATAGTTTCCAACAGTGCTCAATAGAATACACTGAAAAGATACCTTCAAACCTATACTTTAGGTGCGAGATTATGTCAAGGCCAAAATGAATGACTATTCAAGTAAACACTTGATATCTAATTATTTGTTTTTGCGTGAAAAGTTCTCATTATTTATGGCTCTAAAAATGGCCACTATACCTTATGATACTTGACAAAAGATGTGGGCAAGGGTAAAGAAAAGTCTGACGGGGATAACAAACCGTTATTTAATATAAGATCAGACGGAGGGAGGAGAATTATGAGTGAAGAAAGTGTTATGGGTAACAAGATCAAATCACTTTACAAGACGTGTTGTAAATCAGAGTGGAATCCTACGGTAACAGGAGTTATTGTAGCATTCCTGTCCATTCTGATTATGGCCTGGTGGCGTCCATGGGGGGCTGTGGGTGCCATTCGAAACTGGGGTGACTGGATTATTTATGGTTTAAATACCATTGTTGGAGCTGAAAACGGAATCCTGGGATTATATGATGAGGCTCCCAAAAGTGCTCTGATCAGTTCCGGTTCTGTCATAGGTATCGGTTTTATTGCAGGTGCTTTTATCTCTGCATGTCTTGGTAAGGATTTTGCCTTCCGTATTCCGCCCTACCGTGAAATGGTTAAGGCAGTTATTGCCGGTATTTTAATGGGTATCGGATCTACCCTTGCCGGTGGCTGTAATGTGGGTGGTATGTATAACGCCATCGGAAACCTTGCTGCCAACGGATTTACCATGTGGATTGGACTTGTGGCCGGTGTTCTTCTCGGTTTGAAACTGCTCTATATGGAGATGGAGTATATTTCCTGGGGTGATGGCGGTTCCGGAACCATTAACATTCCTGACATGATCCAGAATCTCCTGGCCGTTGTTGCCATTGGTGCCGTGGTCTGGGGTGCGTATACATATGCCGGTAATGAGGACAGTGATTATATCGCCTCACTTGGTGGAATTATTATGATAGCCTGTGGACTTGGATATGCCATGCAGCGTGGCCGCTGGTGTATGGTCCAGGGTTTTCGTGAACCCCATATGACCGGTGACTGCACCCTTGCCAAATCTGTTGCACTTTCCATTCTGCTGCTTGCCATCGGTGGTGCGGTTCTGAAGTACAGTGTACCCATCGCCCATGGCGGAGAATCCGTCCTTCATCCTGTGAATTATGTTCGCGGGACCTTTGGCTGGGGCTCCATCGTTGGTGGTTTTATTTTCGGTCTCGGTGCCATGCTGGCAGGTGGCTGCGGATCAGGTACCCTGTGGCGTGTAGGTGAGGGTCAGGTAAAACTGATTATGGTTGTACCGTTCTTTGCCATAGCAAACTCTCTTATGACAAAATGGTTCCAGAATTTTGGACCTGACGAGATCAATCTTGAGAGGGCAGGAAAACTTGGTTCCTATGTCTACCTTCCCGATGTCATGGGATACGGACCCACCCTTCTTCTCATCGCCTTTATCATGATGGTCTGGTACCTGGTTGTGACCTGGAATGAGGACACCAATAAATTGATTGTTCCCATGTGATACGTAAACAACCTTTCCCCGACTGCAGGACGGGGAAAATCAATATGTGGAATCGCAGTTTCTCTTTATTGGAAACTGCGATTTTTTTTTCTCTTTATTTTGTGATGGGCAGGTATTTTGTCCTTTCCGATTCGACATGAAGGACACATTCCTATAAAATAAAAACATGGATTCTCAAAAACTGCGCCGGGATATTCTGCTGAAACGTGATGCACTCAGCAGTTCCGTACAGAAAAAAAACAGTCTACTGGTCACGGAGAGGGTTAAACGTCTGGCAGAGTTTCAGACAGCTGAGACCATATTCATCTATGTTGATTTCCGTTCAGAGCTTGCAACAGGCGAGCTCATGAAGCATATTCTGGAGTCTTCCAGGACCCTTGTGGTGCCGGTTACGCTGGTACAGGAAAAAGACCTGCTGGCTGTTGCCATCACAGATCCTGACAGGCAACTTGAACCCGGATACTGTACCATTCCGGAGCCTGTTCCGGAAATTCGCACAACTTGCACGGTTGCACCGGAAGAGATTGATATTATTTTTCTGCCGGGATCTGTTTTTGATGAACGTGGCGGAAGAATGGGCTATGGGGGTGGTTTTTATGACCGCTTTGTTTCGAAGAGGGCGCCACAGGCACTGCGGGTCGGCCTGGCCCATGAGCTGCAGCTTGTGAAGGAGGCGCCGCTTCAGGAGCATGATGAGCTGCTGGATTTTGTGATAACTGAAAAACGTATGGTTGTTGGAACCAGAAAATAGAGAGAACCCAAATGCGTACAACTGCAATCTTTAGAGATTCCCTTTTTTTAGATCATGATCCCGGTTTTGACCATCCCGAATCCCCACAACGTCTGAAGGTTATTTATGAGCTTCTGGACAGGAAAGAGATAGGAGAGCTATTTGTCTATCCTGACTTTGCTGCAGCATCGCATAAGAGTATAGCCTTAAACCACAGTAAAGCACTGATTAACCGGGTGGCGGAGACGGCTGGGAAGATATTTGACGCCCTGGACCCTGACACCAAGACCTCACCGGACTCCTATGCAGCCGCTGTTCTTGCGGTTGGAGCAGTGCTGAAGGGGGTTGATCTGCTGGTTGCAGGTGAGATTGATAACGGCTTTGCCCTGCTACGGCCCCCCGGGCATCATGCGGAAAAAGACAGATCCATGGGGTTTTGTCTTTTCAACAATGTTGCCGTTGCCGCTGAATATGCGATCTCCCGTTGTGGTATGAAACGGGTGATGATTGTGGACTGGGACCTTCACCATGGCAATGGCACCCAGCATGCTTTCTATGACACGGACAAGGTGCTCTATCTCTCAACACATCAGTTTCCCTTTTATCCCGGAACAGGTGCCCTGACTGAAACAGGAAAGGGAAAAGGTGAGGGGTACACTGTGAATATTCCGCTCCCGGGATATCAGGGTGATGGTGACTATGC
>JAMOMO010000310.1 GCA_027067035.1 Desulfobulbaceae bacterium | reverse complement strand
ACATCAACACCGCAGCGCTTATAGTCCACCATGCCCATGACCGCGTTCATGTTGGCCCCGTCCCCATAAACCAGCCCGCCGCGTTCATGGACAATGGCGGTGATCTCACGGATGGACTCCTCAAAGAGTCCCAGAGTATTGGGGTTGGTGAGCATGATTCCCACGCAATCCTCATCCATCAGGGCTGCAACACTTTCCACGTCAAGAGTGCCATCAGAGCCTGATTTCAATGGCACCGGTGTAAAGCCGCAGAGTGCAGCACTTGCCGGATTGGTCCCGTGGGCAGTATCGGGTATCAGAATCGTATGACGCTTCTGCCCCTTATCACGAAAATATCCGGCAAAAATGAGCATACCGGCAAGTTCTCCCTGGGCCCCTGCTGCCGGCTGCAGTGAGACTGCATCCATTCCTGTGATGGCAGCAAGAAAGCCCTGCAGCTCATGGAGAATCTGCAGGGTTCCCTGGGACAGCTCATCATCGAGAAGGGGATGGGCGGTGGCAATCCCCGGCGTTGCGGCCATTTTTTCATTGATCTTCGGGTTATACTTCATGGTACAGGAACCAAGGGGGTACATCCCGGTATCAATGCCGAAATTCCAGGTGGAGAGACGGGTATAATGCCGAACCAGATCCAGTTCTCCCAGATCCGGAAAATCAGGTACTGCCCCCAGAAGCTTTTCATCAAGCTGATCGCTTGCCTCGGGCACATCCTGCCGGGGCATACTGAATGCCGTGCGTCCCTTTTTCCCCTTTTCCCAGAGCAGCGGCTCGTCAAGAATCAGGCCACTTCCTCCCGGTCCATGTACTGTCATGATCGCAGCTCCTCAATCACTTCATCGAGTACTTCCCTAGAAGCAGTCTCGGTGACGCAGAACAGATATGATCCTGCATATTCATTATAAAAACGGCCAAGATCCATACCCGCAACAATTCCTTTTTCCAGCAGACGTTTGCGAACCGGCTCAAAATCATTCTGAAAGGAGAGGACAAACTCATTGAATGTAGGAGCAGTGAACAGAGACCGTGCTCCGGCTTCAATCATCCCCTCTTTCAGATAAGCCGCCTTGTCGTAATTCAGTTTGGCCACACGGCGCATACCGGTGGCACCAAGGCTTGCCATATACGCGGCAGCTGTGAGGGCGCAGATGCCCTGGTTGGAACAGATGTTTGAGGTGGCCTTTTCACGGCGGATATGCTGTTCTCTTGTGGAAAGGGTAAGCACCCAGCCCCGCCGTCCTTCAAGATCAACCGTCTCACCCACCACCCGGCCGGGCAGGTTCCGCTGAAATTTTCTGCGGCAGGCAAACATTCCCAGCCCCGGCCCGCCATAGGACTGTGACATCCCGAAACTCTGGCCCTCGCCACAGACAATATCAGCACCACAGATCCCTGGACTGCGCAACAGACCATGGGCAAAGGGTTCCGAGAAGCAGGAGACAAAAAG
This sequence comes from Desulfobulbaceae bacterium, assembly GCA_027067035.1. GTDB lineage: Bacteria > Desulfobacterota > Desulfobulbia > Desulfobulbales > Desulfocapsaceae > Desulfocapsa. The sequence continues at coordinate 379 of JAMOMO010000310.1, read as the reverse complement.
GGCGTCACACCCATGGATAAGATTCCCTGCGGCCTCAAGGTCCTCGATCACCCCGAAAAAATTGGGCGACTGCAGGGCAACGGCCGCAAGATCATCAATATCCCCGAGGGCCGAGAGGTCAGTACGGCCATCCTCCAGGGTTTCCAGTTCAACAACGGTAAAAGAGCCGGCCTGCAGATAGCTGTAAACCACCTCCCGGTAGTGGGGATGAATGGATGAGGCAATGGCCACAGTCTGTTTTTTACGGCTGACACGCAGGGCCATGAGCAGTGCTTCGGCCAGAGCTGAAGCCCCGTCATACATGGAGGCATTCGCCACCTCCATACCAAGCAGACGGGCGGTGAGGGTCTGGTACTCAAAAATTCCCTGCAAGGTTCCC